>JAKBFV010000033.1 GCA_021833365.1 Pseudomonadota bacterium
TCTGCAGAGCTTCCATCAAGCCGATCATGCCCGCCTGAATCAGATCGTCGACGGCGACCGAGCTGGGCAAGCGCGCCATCAGATGATGGGCGATACGTTTGACGAGCACAGCATGCTGCTCGAGTAGACGCTGATCATATCGAATCGGCGGCGCTTTATAGCTCATAGCCGGCCCCATCGCTGCCACCTCCCCCGGGCACTCGCCAGATCACCGCGCTCCTTGCACCAACCTGTCCATGAAAAACTCAAGATGTCCGCGCGGCGAGGCCGGCAAGGACCAGGATCTTATTTTCTGCGCCAGGGCACGATAGGCAAGAGCCGATTTGGTGCGCGGATAGACGTCACAAACGGCTTTCTGGCGCTGCACCGCCTTGCGCAGATAATCATCGAAAGGTACTGCCCCGAGATAGATCAGGGCAACATCGAGAAAACGATCGGCTGCATTGGAAAGTTTGTCATACACCTCGTTGCCTTCCTGCAGGGAACGCACCATGTTGGCGAGGATATAAAAGCGCGACACGCCATAGTTCTGATTGAGCACCTTGATCAAAGCATAAGCATCGGTCAGCGAGGTCGGCTCATTGGCGACGACGACGAGCACTTCCTGCGCCGCCCGCGCGAAGGAGATGACGTGGTGCGAGATACCCGCTGCCGTATCGATCACCAGCGTATCCATGTCATCGCCAAGATCGCTGAACGCATGAATCAGCCCTGCCTGTTCCTGCATCGATAGATCGGCCATATGCTGCGTGCCCGATGCTGCCGGCACGATGCGCACGCCACGCGGCCCCTCGAGGAGGACATCGCGTAAGGAGCACTGCCCCTTGATGACGTGTTCGAGGGTCTCACGCGGGCTGACGCCGAGCAGAATATCGACATTGGCCAAGCCGAGGTCGGCATCCATGAGCACCACCCGCCGCCCCATCTCTGCGAGACAGATGCTGAGATTGATCGCGGCATTGGTCTTACCGACGCCGCCTTTGCCCCCCGTAACGGCGAGTACTTGAACGGGTTGTACCCCAGCCATGCAAACCTCAACTCTCAAACGTCAACCCAGTTCCGGGCACTGGCTTTAAGTGTGGCTTGATTTTGCCATTCGTCCAGTCTTGAGCGGCACTTCTTCAGCCTTGCGTGTCGCCATCTGGCGCGGTGCCATGGCCACCGCCATACTGATCAGGCGCGCTGCACTAGGCTTTTCGATGTCCTCGGGGATACGCTGACCGTGCGTCCAATACGACAAGGGCAAGCCAGCGGCGATGAGCAGACTGATCGTCTCGCCGAGACTGGTGGCCTCATCCACCTTGCTGATGATGGCGCCACTCAGACGAAAACTGGCGAAGTCCTCATAGCTGCGCTGCAGGACCGCGCCTTGCAGATTGGCTGGCAGCACCAATTGCCCCTGCATGCGGTAACGCGAGGCCGCCAGCATCTGCTGCTGCGCCAGATGTTCGGCGGCATGACGGCTGAAACCGGCTGTATCGATGAGAATGAGACGACGACGACCGAGGCTGGCGAGCACGCTGTCGAGACGATCGCCCGGCTCGACCAGAGCAGAACGCACCCCGAGAGCGCTGGCGATTTTCTCCAACTGCTCATAGCTGCCGACACGATAACTGTCGGTCGACAGCAGCGCCAAGCCCTCACTACCATGCGCGATGACATGGCGCGCCGCCAGCTTGGCCAGTGAAGTGGTCTTGCCGGCACCGGTAGGGCCGAGCATGACCAGGATACCGGAACGATCGATCAACTCCGGCTCGGCCTCGATGCGCACCGACTTGGCGAGTTTGCCGAGACAATGTTGCCACAGTTTGTCAGCCGTCCACTTCTCAGCGCCCATGACCGGCGCCAACAGGTCAGCGATGACGTTCGCACTCAAACCCATCTGCCGCAGGCGTTCGCTTATACGCCCACGATCATCCAGCGGCGGTGAGGCCTCGTTGCTACGCAGGGCCTGCAGCTGGCTGCGTAAGGCCATGAGCTCAGCGCGCATGGCGCGCACGTCTTCGCTGGTATCGCCGTGACCACCCAAGCGTTCGCGCAGCCCCGCCAGCTGCTGATCACGGCCAGGCGTCGATGGGCGCGCTGATGCATGGATGACCGCCTCGACTTGCCGCGGCGCTGGTTCGACGAGCTGCACGGCGGGTGGCCGTGGCGCCTGTGCCTCCAGACCCTGGCGCACCCAATCGGGCAGCAAGGTCTCTTCTGCGATCGGCTGCGGCCGCCGCGCCCGCTCGCGCTGCTGCAGGCGCGCCTGATGCTCGGCCTCGGCCTCGGCATGATCCATGGTCGCCACGATCTCGATGCCATCAGCACGGCGATGCGTCTCCAGGACGACGGCCTGCGGCCCCAAGTCTTCCTGCACCAAACGCAGAGCGGCGCGTAGATCAGCGGCGAGATAACGTCGAACTCTCATAGACACCTCCTATCGCCCAGCCGTCGCAAAGATGGTGATCTTGCGGTTCTCGGGAATCTCGTTGTAAGCCAGGACCGTCAGTGTCGGCAGGCTGTAGCGAGCAAAGCGCGCCAGCATGGCCCTGACCCCGATCGAGACCAGGAGTACCGACTCTTTGCCCGCCATCTCCATACGCTGCGTCGCCTCACTCAGATGATGACGCAGGCGCTCGGCCAGGCCGGGCTCGAGCATGGCATCACTGTCCCCCCCCCCAGCGTTGCGCGCCTGCTGTACCGATTGCAGCAGGATCTGCTCCAGCTCCGGCTCGAGGGTGATGACGGGAATCTCCTCCTGATCGCCCGCCACCGTCTGCACGATCATGCGCGCCAGACCGACGCGCACATGCGCGGTCAGGGCATCGACATCCTGGGTACGGGTGATGACATCCGACAGGGACTCACAGATGCTGCGCATGTCGCGGATGGCGACCTTTTCGCGCAAAAGGTTCTGCAGAACCTTGAGCAGCACGGACAAAGACAAGGGCTGCGGGATCAGGCTCTCGACCAACTTCGGATGCGTTTTGCGCAGCTGTTCGACCAACTGCTGCACTTCTTCGTGGCCGATCAGTTCCCAGGCGTGTTTTTGCATGACACTGTTGAGATGCGTGGCGATGACGGTTGCAGCATCGACGACGGTATAGCCTAAACTTTGCGCCTGATCGCGTTGCCCCGCCTCGATCCAGACGGCATCGAGACCATAGGCGGGATCCTTGCAGGCGACACCACGCAGGGCACCAAAGACCTGACCGGGATTGATCGCCAGTTCACGATCAGCATAGGCCTCAGCCTGCCCTATACTCACCCCCATCAGAGTCAGACGGTAGTGCGTCGGCGCCAGCTCGAGGTTGTCACGGATATGCACCGAGGGCAGCAGGAATCCGAGATCCTGTGACAGCTTCTTGCGCACACCCTTGATACGGCTGAGCAAGGCCCCCCCTTGCGTCTTGTCGACCAGGGGAATCAGGCGATAGCCGACTTCCAGGCCGAGACTATCGACCGGTTGCACATCCTCCCAACCGATCTCCCTCGCCTCGACCGGCTGCGGCGCCGCCACCGGTGCTGCTGCAGTGATCGCCGCTGCAGCCAATCCTTGTTGCCGCCGATACAGACTATAGCCCATCGCCGCCGCCAGGATCGCCAAAAGGAGAAAGGAGAAATGCGGCATACCCGGCACCAGGCCCATGACCGTCAGAATTCCGGCGGCGACGAACAAAGGTTGCGGCGTCGCAAACAGTTGCGTCAACAATTGCTCGCTCATGCTCTGCGCCGAAGAGACGCGCGTCACCAGGATGGCGGAAGCTGTCGACAGGAGCAGAGCCGGAATCTGCGCGACGATGCCATCGCCGATGGTGAGCAGCGCGTAAGAGGACAAAGCCTCTGAGAAGCTCAGGGCATGTTGCAGCATACCGATGAGGACGCCGCCGATGAGATTGATCAGCAGAATGAGGATACCGGCCACGGCATCGCCGCGCACGAACTTCGAGGCGCCGTCCATGGCACCATAGAAATCGGCTTCCTGAGCGACTTCCGAACGTCGTGTCTTGGCTTCTTCCTGATTGATGATACCGGCGTTGAGATCGGCATCGATGGCCATCTGCTTGCCCGGCATGGCATCGAGGGTGAAGCGTGCGCTCACTTCCGACACGCGCCCGGCGCCTTTGGTGATGACAACAAAATTGATGATGATGAAGATGGCGAAGACGACGACACCGACGGCATAGTTGCCACCGATGACGACATGCCCGAAGGCCTCGATCACCTTACCCGCCGCATCGCTGCCTTGATGACCATGTAGAAGAACGACGCGCGTCGAGGCGATATTAAGCGCCAAACGCATCAGGGTCGCCACCAGCAACACCGTCGGAAAAACGGCGAAGTCGAGCGGCCGCTGTGCATAGATAGATGCCAGGATGATGACCAGGGACAGACTGATATTGAAAGAAAACAGGACATCGAGCAGAAAGGGCGGCAACGGCAGGATCATCATCCCGAGGATGACCAGCAGAAAGACCGGAACACCGAGTCCACTGCGCATCAGGATGTGGAAAGTCTTGCTCATGTCCAAGGGCGGCTACCTGACGAAGTTTTGTCGTTATCACCTCCTTTGCAAAATCAGGGCCAAATCCCCAGGCTCATGCATCACGACGCAGATCCTGCGGAATATCGAGTTCAGGAACGGCACCTGGGTGACGCCCCTGACCAGCGCGATAACGCCGCAGGCCATGCAGCCAGGCGAGCACCTGCGCCACCGCCATATAAAGTGCCGCCGGAATCTCACGATCGAGATCGGTGCTGAAATAGATGGCACGCGCCAGAGGCGGCGCCTCCACCCTGATCACCGCGTTCTCATCGGCGACCTTGCGGATCTGCAGTGCCATATGATCGACGCCCTTGGCCAGCAGTATGGGCGCGCCGTCGCGTCCCGGTTGATAACGCAGGGCGACGGCGTAGTGCGTCGGGTTGGTGATGACGACATCCGCCTGCGCCACCTTGGCCATCATCCGCGACTCCGCCATCTTGCGCTGCATCTGACGCAGACGCATCTTGACCTCGGGCCGCCCTTCGCTCTCCTTGAATTCATCGCGCAATTCCTGGCGCGTCATCTTCAGCTCGCGCATGAAGCTGAACCACTGCGCCGGCGCGTCGATAGCGGCCACCAGCAAGAGGCTGACGCTCATGGTCAGGGCCGACCACAGGATGATATGCGCGACGTGGCTCCAGACCATCGGCGCCGTCTCACGCGCCAGACCCATGATCTCGTCACGATGCCAGCGCAGGATGGCGAGGCAACAGGCAGCGACGAGGATGAACTTGAGCAGAGCTTTGAACAATTCCAGCAGGGCGCGCAGTGAAAACATGCGCTGCAGACCGGCCAGTGGATCGATCCGCGACCACTGCGGCATGAGGGCCTCCGTCGAAAAGACCCAGCCACCAAAGGCTATACCGCCCACCAGGGTCGCCAGCAGCATCACCGACAGTGGCACGATGAGCATCTTCAGCAACAGCCACAAGGCGGCGCGGAGGTGCTGCGCGAGCAGATCCGGGCGCGCCAGCTCGGCCGCCGACAACTGCAGATTGGCGTGCGCTAGTTCTATCGCCCAATGAGCCAAGGTCGTCGCCATCCACAAGAGACTGACCATGCCAGCGATCAAACTCAGACTCATATTGAGGTCACGCGAACGCATCACCTGGCCGCGTTTGCGCGCCTCCTCCTGTCTTCGCGGTGTCGCCTCTTCGGTGCGTTCGGCACCACTGTCATCAGCGGCCATGCTCAGAGCCCCAAAAAATGCTGCAGACGCGCGAAGACCTCATCGCTCATCGCACTGAAAAGCGCGGTGAAACCGCGCAGGGACAGCCAGACAGCAAGCAACCCAAGCATCAAGGTGATGGCAAAGCCTATGGAAAAAATATTCAATTGCGGCGAGGCGCGGGTGATGATACCGAGGGCGATATTGATGACCAGGAGCGCCACCACAGCAGGCAAGGAGGCGATGAAGCCGGCGGAGAAGATCCAGCCACCGGCCGCCAGAAGATCATGCCACGGCAGATTCAGGCCCGGTGAACGTCCCACGGGCAGCACGGCGAAGCTGCGAAAAAGATAATCGATCATGACCAGATGGCCATTCATCGACAAAAAGACCAGCGTCGCCAGCATGACATAGAGCTGACTCAAGCTCGCCACGGAAACCCCGGAATTGGGATCGATCAGGGAGGAGAAACCCAGACCGCTCTGCGTCGCCACCACCTGACCGGCCAACTCCAGCGCCTGAAAGACCAATTGCATGATCCAGCCCATGGCCAGACCGATCAAGGTCTGTTCGACGACGATCAGCCAGGTATCGAGGTCCAGCGGCGAACAGCGCGGCAGCGTCGACAGGGCGCTGGCGACGATACCGGTCAACAACAGGCACAGCAATAGACGCAGGCGCGCCGGCACCACCTGGCTACCGAGCACAGGCGCGGCAAAGACAAAAGCACTGATGCGCGAAAAGGGCCAGAGATACTGCCCCACCCAGGCGGCGATATCGACCTCGGGGATACCGGCAGGCATCGCTCAACCTATCATCTGCGGTAGGTCGAGCAGTAGTCTCTGCGTGAATTCGAGGATCAGCTTGCCGATCCAGGGACCGGCCAGCGCCAGAGTCAGCAAGGTCGCAAACAGGCGCGGCAGAAACCCCAGGGTCTGTTCATTGATCTGGGTCGCCGCCTGAAAGACCGCGACGATGAGGCCGATGACCAGGCCCGGCAAGGTAATCACCGCCGTGATGATGATGCACAACCACAGACCGGAGCGAAAGACATCGAGGATCTGCAAAGGGTTCATCGCCGCCACCTCACTGTCCGTAACTCGCCGCCAGGGTTCCCATGATCATGCCCCAGCCATCGACCATGACGAAGAGCATGAGCTTGAAGGGCAGGGAAATGACCAGCGGTGATAACATCATCATCCCCATCGCCATGAGCACAGAGGCGACCACGAGATCGATGATCATAAAGGGAATGAAGAGCAAAAAACCGATCTGAAAGGCCGTCTTCAGCTCGCTCGTCGCATAAGCCGGAATGAGGGTGGTCATCGGAATATCGTCGAGCGTGCGCGGATGTTCCTGATGCGACAGATGCAGGAACAGCGCCAGATCGTCACGGCGCGTCTGCTTGAGCATGAACCGGCGCAAAGGCACCGCCGCCTTGTCGAGGGCCGGACCGGCCTCGATCTTCTGGGCCAGATACGGCTGCAAAGCGTCCTGATCGATCTGATCGAAGACCGGCTTCATGATGAACAGGGTCAAAAATAGGGCCAAACCGATGAGAATCTGGTTGGAGGGTGTCTGTTGCAGACCGAGAGCCTGGCGCAGCAGTGAGAAGACGATGATGATACGGGCGAAGCTGGTCATCATCATGAGCGCCGCCGGCAACAGCGACAAGGCGGTCATGATGAGCAGGATCTGCAGCGGCACGCTATAAGTCTGCCCGCCTCCCGCCTGTGCGTTCATGGTCAGCAGCGGCAGACCCGCATCCGCCAGACTTGCAGCAGGCCACAGGGCCCCAAGCGCCAGCACCGCGCTGGCGAGGCTTCGCCGCCTCATACCCCACCCCGCTGCATCAGCTCGCGCAAGCGTGCCGCAAAACCGACTGCCTCGATACCAGCCTCTTCATCCTCGGCAGCGGCCAGTTCTGTCAGCAACTGAATGCGCCCGGGCGTCAGCCCCAACAGCAGGCGGCGTCCATCGACCTGTACGATCACCAGTTTCTCACGCAGGCCAAGAGCGAGCTGGGCGCGCACACGCAGCGACAACGACGGTGAAAGAACGCCACGCCGGTGACGCGCCAGCCAGGCTGAAAACAGAATCAAGGCGATGACCAACAACAAATAGGCCAGCAAGCCGAGCCAGGGGTGCGGCTGCAGATCCGATAAGGGTGCGACGTTCATCAGCGCAACCGACTGATGCGTTCAGAGGGACTGACGATATCGGTCAGACGAATACCAAACTTTTCATTGACGACGACGACCTCTCCATGAGCGATGAGCGTGCCATTGACCAGAACATCGAGCGGTTCTCCCGCCAGACGATCGAGCTCCACCACCGAACCTTGATTGAGCTGCAGAAGATTTCTGATACTGATCTCCGTCCCCCCCACCTCCATCGACAAGGTTACCGGAATATCGAGGATGACGTCGAGGTTGGGGCCACTGCCAGAAGCCGCTGCGGTCTGATCAAAATTCTCGAGCGGCGCTGCCTGCGTCGTACTCGTCGATTGCTCATCGAGCGCCGCCGCCCAGGCATCGGCCATGGCGTCCTGATCGGAATCGCTCATACCAGATCTCCAAAATCAAAATTGAAGGTTTTACGCTTGTGAAACGCGCGTATACGCGCCGCCAGACGCCCCTGCCGCATCCCCATCTGTGCCGATGCGAAGGGCACATGATTGGCGAACAGCTGCATCTGGTCGGGAGATTCGAGCGGCAGGATGTCGCCGGCTTTCAAAGCCAGCACCTCGCGCAGGAGCATCTCTTTTTCCATCAAGCGCGCTTGCAGATGCAACCGCGCCTCGACGATTTCGGCACGTATACTATTGATCCAGCGCGCATCTTTTTCATCGACATCGGACTGTACGCCAGAGTCGAGAACATCGCGCAGGGGCTCGATCATCGAATAGGGCATGGTCATGTGCATCTCGCCACCACCACCTTCGAGCTCGATACGAAAGGTCGACACCACCACCACCTCGGAAGGGCTGACGATATTGGCCATAGCCGGATTGACTTCCGAGGTGAGGTATTCGAAGTCGACGGGATAGACCGTACTCCAGGCCTCTTTCATGTCCTTGAAAGCGTTGCTCAGCACCAGCTGAACGATACGCAGTTCGGTGGGGGTGAATTCACGTCCCTCGATTTTGGCGTGCCGCCCTTCACCACCAAAAAAATTATCGACCAGTTTGAAGACCAGCTTGGCATCGAGGATAAACAAGGCGGTGCCACGCAGCGGGCGTATCTTCACCAGATTGAGGCTGGTCGGCACGAACAGGGTATGGACGTACTCGCCGAATTTGATCAGCTGCACCCCCCCCACCGAGACATCCGCTGAATAGCGCAGCATGTTGAACATGCTGATCCGGGTATAGCGGGCAAAGCGCTCATTGATCATCTCGAGCGTGGGCATGCGTCCACGCACGATGCGATCCTGTGAGGTCAGGTCATAGTCATGGATGCCTTCCGGCGGCACATCCGTCCCTGTCTCGACATCCCCATCATCGACGCCATGCAGCAGGGCATCGATTTCGTCTTGATTGAGGATGTCGGAGGCAGCCATGAACGAATTCCCGTTTTATTGAACGACGAAAGCGGTAAACAGAACCTCTTCACAGGCATTCTTGCGCCCCGTCTCCGCCGCTAGAACACGATTGATCTCAGCCAGGGCGCGCCGTTCGAGCATTTCACGTCCGGCTGCCGAGACGACCTGATCTGGGGTGAAGGACGAGAACAGCTGGTTTAAATTGTTGCGCAGCTCCGGATCATAGGATTTGAGATCTTCGACGACCTTGGCGTGGCGCGTCATCACCGTCAGAGCCGCTTGCATATAGCGCAGATTACCACTTTGCGGATCGGTCATGGTGACGGTAAAAGGCGGATCCATGGCGTAATAAAGAGCTTTTTCCGGTAATTTCGGCGCAGCTTTACCGCTATGCGCGTGCTGCATGAACCAGAACACACCGCCGCCAGCCAAGCCCATCGCGAGGAGCACGGCGACGACGGCGATGACGATGAGCTTCATATGACCGCCGCCAGCGGCTGGCGCTGCCTCCGCCTTGTCTTTCTCGGCGGCCGGTTTTTCCTTATTCGCTGCCATTCACACTCCCCCCCTCGACAATGATCCATCAGTCATGGCTATTGGACAGATGAGCAAGAGCCATGCCACGGCACAAGATTAGCTCAGGACGGACAAATCGCCCAATCGATCACTTCATGCGTAGGTATCGAGCAAGGTATCACGATGCAGGGCCTGAATCTGCGCTGCCAGGGGCTGCACCGTGCCGGCCTCCACCGGCGCCGCACCGCCATTTTGCGTCAACTGCAGCCATTCTTCACGCGTCGGTGCCTGCTGTCCCTGCCCCTGCCCGCCACTCAGCTGGAGATGCAACTGCAAGCCCTGATTCTGAAAAACCCCCTGCAAAGTATCCGCCGACTGCCGCAAGACCTCATGCGTTTGCGGATGACTGACTTGCAGAGCGACCTCGACACGCCCAGCGTCATGCAAGCGTATCTCGACTGCGATCGGCCCCATCTCCGGGGGACTGAGATGTAAACGTGCCGTCTGCACCTGCTGCCCTGCTAAAACCACGAGATGCTGCGCCAATGCCTGCGCAAAATGCTCACTACCGGGTGGCACGGCGACTTGCGCCTGCAGCACCGGTGCCGCTGTCGTCGGCGTCGCTGTCGCAGTTGCCGCTTGCACGGACAGGGGCAAGCCGACAGGCAGGGGGGGAAGCTTACTCCCCCCATCCGCTGCTGCCGTCACTTGGCCCGGCACGGCATCGCCATGCTTGTTGGCCGCGGCGCTAGCCGCCAACAGAGCGAGATGGGCCGGGTCAGGAGTTGTTGATCCATGCCCCCCTGTCGCTATCGTCGTTGTTGTGGCGGTCGAAGTCGCTGCGCTCATCTTTACCGACATGCGCGCAGGATTATCCTGACCTGCGGCGGTCCCCGACGACAGCGCCATGGCCTGCGTCGGAAGCGGCAAGGGCGCCGCCCATGGCGCAGCAGTAGGTGTGGGCGTCGACGACGTCGTTGATGCCATTTTTTTGACGCCATGATGACCGCCATGGGACGATTTCGACGCATCCTGCCCCGGGGCCACCGCTGCAACAACCGCCGGTAGCGCTTGTTGCGGCGAGGATGCGACGGTAGCGGCAGGGACCTGCCCGAGCGACGGCAGATCCTTGCCCAAGGATAGACGCTGCTGGCTGGCGGGTGATGACTCTCCCGCTTTGCTCCCAGCCTCGGCCGAGGCATGCGCGGCCTGAGGCCGCGACGTCACCTGCACGCCGGCCATGTGCTCAGCCACCTGCGCGTAAGTCTTGGCTGGCGCCGCGCCCGCTGACTCGGCGCCACTCCTGCCACTCCTGCCACTGCTTCCTGCGCCACTCCCTGCAGAAGCACCTGCACCAGCGGCCGCCGCGGCGTCATGGTTGGCTGCAGGCGACACGCTCGGTACGGCAACAGGCGCTATGGTCACGGTCATGATGTGCTCCTCGGCAACTCGAACACATCATATATGCAAAAAAGGAGCCAAACCTTGTCCCCGCCCCTGATCAGAGGACTCCGTAGCTCATCAGGCGTTTATAACGACGATCGAGCAACTGCTCGACGTCCATGGCACGCAATTTCTTCAGATGCCGGATCAAACTCTTGCGCACGATGTCACACATGGCATCGACCTGGCGATGTGCGCCGCCGAGCGGTTCTTCCAATAGATCATCGACAAAACCGAGCTCCTGCAGGCGCGCCGCCGTCAAACCCATGGCAGCAGCGGCCTCAGGCGCCTTCTCAGCGGTCTTCCACAGAATCGAGGCACAGCCCTCCGGTGAAATCACGGCGTAGGTGCTGTACTGCAGCATCTGCAGGACGTCGCCGACACCGATGGCGAGTGCCCCACCCGATCCGCCTTCGCCGATCACCGTCGCGATGATCGGCGTACGCAAACGCGACATCACCGCCAGATTGCGGGCGATGGCTTCTGATTGGCCGCGCTCTTCGGCGTCGATACCAGGATAAGCACCGGGCGTATCGATGAAGGTGAGCACAGGTATGCGAAAACGCTCAGCCATCTCGAACAAGCGCAAAGCCTTGCGATAACCTTCCGGTTTGGGCATGCCAAAATTACGCCAGACCTTCTCTTTGACGTCCCGACCCTTCTGGTGACCGATGACCATCACCGTCTCACCCATCAGACGCGCTGTGCCACCGATGATGGCCGGATCATCGCCATAGAGGCGATCGCCATGATACTCATCGAAATCGGTGAAGATGCGCTCGATGTAATCCAGGGTATAGGGGCGTTGCTGATGGCGCGACAGCTGACTCACCTGCCAGGGACTGAGCTTGCCAAAAATATCGCCGGTCAGGCTCAACACCTTCTCCTCCAGGCGCCTGACCTCTTCTTGAATATTGAGACCACTGCCTTCACCGACGGCGCGCAATCCTTCGATTCTCGCCTCGAGTTCGACGATGGGCTGTTCAAAATCAAGAAAGTTGGGATTACTCATCGTCACTATGCTCCTGAAACCGATCGTAGGGACAGCATGTCGCGGCGATGTAACAGACGCACGCCGGCACGATCAAGGTCCTTGATAAAATCCGGCGAAGCCAGATACGCCCATTCCTGCGGACGCGAGGCCGCCAGCGGGTCGCCATCAGCCCTGCCCCCGGGATGACACATGACCATGCCACCGGTCCTGATATCCTGCAACCAGCGCCGCATCATCGCCGCGAACCTCTCACCCTGAAAGGCATAGACACCAGCAAAATCGCTGTTCAGGCGACATTGCACAGGAATACCGCGGGCACCAAGACCGGCGATCAGCGCCGCCTTCCAGCCCCGCCAGTGCCTGGGCAGGGTCGAGCGCAGCGGCAACATGCGGCCATAGCGCCGTGCCATCTCCTCGACGATCATGCCACGGATCTGTGGCAATTGATGGACATGTTGATGACCGTCGATGTAATCGGGTGCACGCCCGAGCGCGTCTTCGAAACGATCGATCTGCTCACGCCAGAGCTGACGCAGCCAGGGCCCGGGCAAGCTGCCCGCTAAAGCCGCCAGAATCACGCGCGCCAGACTCGGCGCTCTTCCCTGCCAGACGTGAGTCAGATTGAAGTGCAGACCCACTGCCAGTTCGGGCTGATCGAGCAAGGCTGCGGCCGCCGCTGGCCAATGCGGCGACTGCGTCAGAACGCTGGTTGCCGAAAGGCGCCCGGCACCAGCCAGTGCCAGGATGGCGGCGTCGATGGCAGGATCTTGCGCATAGTCGTCAGCGACCAGCCAGATGGCACGCTTCTCGCTCATGCCTGCCCCCGGCGCGTAAAAGCCCATAACTTCGCACTGGTAAAGGTCAAAGCCGCCACGACGATGAGAACCAGTGCCAAGGACACGGTGTAGGGCAAGGCCGGGACATGTCTCAGCATGAAAGCAAACAGCGTCTGATTGAGCAGAAAAGAGGTGACGGCGACGATGAAAAAGCGCGGCAGAGTCTGCTGATGCGCGAGATCCTGGGCAGCGAAAGTCCAGCGCCGGTGCCCGCCATAACTGACGCCGAAGGCGCACAGAAAGCCGAGCACATTGGCGTGCAGGGGCGGCACGCTGAGCGCCTGCACGAGCGCCACCACGGTCAGATAGTGGGTGGCGGCGGCGCTACCGCCGACCAGGAGGAAGGGCAGGAGCTGGCGCCTCACGGCTGCGGCTCCAGGGGACTGTGGTCGGTGGCGTGTCCGATCAGATACGTCGGTCGCTGTTTGACCTCGGTATAGACGCGGGCGAGATACTCACCCAGCACACCGACCGACAGCAGCTGCACGCCGGAAAAGAACATGATGCTGGTGGTGATGGTCGCGTAACCTGGCACATCCTTGCCATAGAGCAGGGTGGACAATACGATCCAGGCGCCATAGGCGAGAGCCAGCAGGGAGATCATCACGCCAAGACCACTCCAGATGCGCAGCGGCAGGTCAGTAAAGGCGGTGAGGCCGGTGAAGGCGAGGCGCAAGAGCTGACTGAAGCCGAAGGAGCTGTCACCCGCTTCGCGTTCATCCGGCGTATAGGGGATGGCTAAACTGCGGTAACCGACCCAGGCATACATCCCCTTCATGAAACGATTACGTTCGGATAGACGCCGCAAGGACTGCACGACGCGCGCATCGAGCAGGCGAAAATCGCCGGCATCCGGCGTGATCTCGACCTCGGCACCGGAAGACATCAGGCGATAGAACCAGCGCGTGCCGGCGCGTTTGAGCCAGGACTCCTCCTCACGCGAGGCGCGCACGGCATAGACCATGTCATAGCCTTCCAGCCAATGCTTGAAAAAAGTCGGCAGGATGGCGAGGGGATGCTGAAAATCGGCGTCCATGAGGATGACCGCTTCACCACGCGCGACGTCGAGCCCGGCGGTTAGAGCCGCTTCCTTGCCAAAGTTGCGCGATAAGGACAGATAGTGCACCGGATAAGCGGCGGCGAGCGTCGCCATGACCGCATCGGTCTCATCGCGACTACCGTCATTGATCACCACCACTTCATAGTGGTCGACCAGTTCGGCCAGAGCGCGACACAAGGCCGGCACCAGGCGAGCGAGATTGGCCGCTTCATGATAAGCCGGAATGACGACGGAAAGGCGTCGCTGACGCGGCTGTAGGGCTCGATTATCCATAGTAGACCGTCACTTGAGATCCCGACCATTGTTCCAGAAGAGCGATGACCTGTGCATGCGCCGGCAGACACCAGTCATTCGCCCAGACCATGCCCGTCGCATAGCCGGCGGCGGTCAATTGTACCGTCACCCGACAGTTACCGGCAGCCTGATTCTGCCGCCAGACGCTGAGCTGCTGCGCCAACTCACAGACTTGCTGCGGCTGCACCGTCGCTGGCACAGCGACCTGCAGGCGGCGTGCATGCCGTAGGCGCGCACCGGCCAGATCGTAGACGCTCCAGGCGCGCAGGGCCGGCGCTTCACGAAACTTGTCATAGCGGACATCGCCCTCGATGATGAGCAATTGATCAGGCTGCAGGAGTTCACCGCAACTGATCAGCAACTCACTCTCCACCACCACTTCCAGACGCTCGTATTCGTCTTCCAAGGTCAAGATAGCGCGACCACGCTTGTCGAGGCGCTTGTCTTGCAGCAGACCAGCGATGCGCACCGATACGTTCTGCCGTGTCGGCTCGAGCCCCTGCAAGGTGTGGCAATGCAGGGCCTGCAACTCCTGCCGCCAGATCTGCAAGGGATGGCCGGAAAGATAGAGACCGAGCGTCGCCTTTTCCTGAGCCAGGAGATGTCCCGGCTCCCAGGCCGGCACCTGTGGCAACTGCAGATGTTCGTCGGGTTCGACGGCGCCAAAGAGGTCAACGATGCCGACGTCACGATTGCGATGTTGCTGCGCCGCCATCTGCATGGCCAGATCGAGACCCGCCAGCAAAGTGGCACGATCACCGCCGAGCCCATCCATGGCGCCAGCGAGGATGAGGACTTCGAGAGCGCGTTTATTGATCTTGGCGACGTCGATACGCGCACAAAGATCGAACAGATCGACAAAGTCTCCTTGCTGACGCGCCTCGATCAGTGCCTCGACGGCGCCCTGACCGAGACCCTTGATCGCTCCGAGTCCATACAAAATGCCCGGCGTTTTCTGCGGCAGGAAACGATAAGAGGAGCGGTTGACGTGCGGCGCGGCGATAGCCAGACCCATACTCCGGCACTCAGCGACGAGAAAGACGACATTGTCGATATTGTGCATTTCCGCCGACAGCACCGCCGCCATGAATTCGGCCGGATAGTGCTGCTTCAGCCAGGCGGTCTGATAAGAGAGCAAAGCATAGGCTGCCGAGTGCGATTTGTTGAAACCATACCCGGCAAACTTCTCCATCAGGTCAAAAATATGTCCGGACAGGGTCGTCTCGATGCCTTGCGCCGTCGCCCCAGCAACGAAAATCTCGCGCTGCTTGGCCATCTCCTCCGCTTTTTTCTTGCCCATGGCGCGACGTAAAAGATCGGCGGCGCCCAGTGAAAAACCGGCCATGACCTGGGCGATCTGCATCACCTGTTCCTGGTAGACGATGACGCCATAGGTCGGCTCCAGGACCGGCTTCAGGCAGGCATGTTGATACTGGACATCGGGATAGGCGACAGCAGCGAGACCATGTTTGCGGTTGATGAAGTCATCGACCATGCCGGAATCGAGGGGGCCGGGACGAAACAGGGCGACGAGGGCGATGAGATCTTCAAAATTGGATGGCTTGAGCTTTTTCTGCAGGTTTTTCATGCCCGGGGATTCGAGCTGAAAAACCGCCGTCGTACGTCCCTCCTGAATCATGCGGTACGTCGGCGCATCATCGAGGGCCAGGGTGGTCAGATCGAGTTCAGGCAAGCCTCTGTCACGGCGGCGCGCGGCGATGTGCTGCATCGCCCAGTCGATGATGGTGAGCGTGCGCAATCCAAGAAAGTCAAATTTGACCAGACCGACCTTCTCGACGTCATCTTTGTCGTACTGACTGACCCACTTGCCCTCCTCATCACAGAAAATCGGCGTAAAGTCGGTGAGACGGCCCGGCGCGATGAGCACACCACCGGCGTGCTTGCCGACACCGCGGGTGATCCCCTCGAGCTGCACGGCGCGCTCCCAGATCTCCAACGCATCTTCATGATCGCGCTCATCGGCATCACTGAGCAGAGCCTCCAGCTGCGGTTCACCGGCACGCGCTTCGGCCAGGGTGATGCCGGGTGGTTTGGATGGAATGAGCTTGGAGATGCGATCCGCCAGTCCATAGGATTTACCAAGAACACGCGCGACATCACGCACCACCGCCTTAGCCGCCATGGTACTGAACGTGGTGATCTGGGAGACCGCTTCGCGCCCATAGGCCTGCGCCACATAATCGATGACGCGGTCACGCCCTTCCATGCAAAAGTCGATATCGAAGTCGGGCATGGAGACGCGTTCCGGATTGAGAAAGCGTTCGAACAGCAGGTCATAGCGCAAAGGATCGAGATCGGTGATGGCCAGGGCATAGGCGACTAAAGACCCCGCCCCCGAGCCACGTCCCGGCCCCACCGGCACGCCGTGCTCCTTGGCCCAGCGAATGAAGTCCATGACGATGAGAAAATAGCCGGCAAAACCCATACTGTTGATGATCGCGAGCTCGGCTTGCAGACGCTCACGATAGACAGCGTACGCCGCTTCGCTGTTGGCCGACGCGGTGACCAGGCGCGGCAGCATCTGCTCGAGACGTCGGCTGGCTTCGGCACTGAGATAGTCCTCGATGCTCATACCACCTGGCACCGGGAAATTCGGCAAAAAACTCTTGCCCAGGGTCAGTTCGAGATTGCAGCGCTGAGCGATCTGCACGGTGTTGGCCAGGGCTTCGGGAATATCAGCGAACAGCGCGAGCATCTCCTCCTCGCTTTTCAGATACTGCTCAGCGCTGTAACGCCGTGCGCGCCGAGGGTCGCCGAGGGTGGTCTTGTCAGCGATGCAGACGCGCGTCTCGTGCACCTCGAAGTCTTCGCGGCGTAAAAACCGCACATCGTTGCTGGCGATCACCGGCGTCTGCGTGGCGGCCGCCAGAGACACCGCCTGATGCACGAAATCCTCATCGCCAGCACGGCCGGTGCGCTGCAGTTCGAGATAGACCTTGTCCGCCCCAAAGACCTCGCGCCAGCGCATGAGCAGCTGCTGTGCACGCTCGCCATCACCACGTTCGAGGGCTCGGCCAACGTCGCTATAGCGACTGAGCAGAAGCAGCAGATGCCCAGCGGCGGCTTCCACCCAGGTGCGCCGCACCGGCGTCGCATCCTCGCCACAAGGCTCGGTATGGGCGCGCGACAGCAAGACGATGAGCTGCTGATAGCCGAGCTCATCGAGCACCAGCAGACTGATCTGTCCCTCGTCCTCGGCGAGCTCGAGATCAGCGCCAAACACCGGCTTGATCCCCTGACTGCGGGCACCGCGATAGAAGCGCACCAGAGCATAGAGATTACCGGGATCGGTGAGAGCGACCGCCGCCAGTCCCTGACTCTGACAGGCTGCGAGCAGTTCATCGATGCGAATGATGCTGTCCTGCAGGGCAAATTCGCTGTGCAAGCGCAGATGCACGAAGCGCGGTGTCATCCTCCCCTCTCCTCGCCGCATCGGGCCACGGGAGCGAAGGAGCGACGATGCACACAGGTCGGACCGAGTCGGCGCAAAGCGGCGAGATGCTCAGGCGTCGGATAACCCTTGTGACGTGCGATGCCATAGCCCGGAAAGCGCTGGTCGAGCTCGAGCATTTCGGCATCGCGTGCCACTTTCGCCAGGATCGAGGCGGCACTGATCACAGCCACACGCGCATCACCGCCGACGACGGCTTCGACCGGCATGCTCAGGCGTGGACAATGCAAGCCATCGACCCAGACCTTGTGCGGTCGTAAAGGCAGGGCCTCGACTGCCCTCTGCATGGCGAGCAGAGTCGCCTGCAGGATGTTGAGGCGATCGATCTCCTCAGCTTCGGCGCGCCCGAGCGCATAGGCCCAAGCTTCACTACGGATGCGTTCATCCAATGCCTGCCGCCGCGCCGGGCTGAGCTTCTTGGAATCGGCAAGACCCGGAATAGGTCGCTGCGGGTGCAGGATCACCGCCGCACAGACCACCGCTCCCAGCAAGGGACCGCGCCCGACCTCGTCGACACCGGCCTCGATCAGCGCTTCAGCGATGGGCATCGAGCACCTCGCGGATGGCCATGGCGGCACGCCGGCTGGCGTCACAGCGCAACTGCCGATGCAGGACCTGAAACCGGCTCGTCAGCTCGCTGTCCTCGGCCAAGATGCGCTCACTCATCGCCAGCACTTGCTCCGCCCGTGCTTCGCCTTGAATCAACTCTGGCACCAGCGTCGTACCGGCGAGGAGATTGGGCAGACTGTAGAGACTGATCTTGACCAGAAGGCGGGCCAGCCAGTAAGTCAACCAGTGAAACCGATAGAGGACGAGCATCGGCCGACCGATGAGCATGGCCTCCAGGCTCGCCGTCCCGGAAGCCAGCCAGACCTGATCGGCGGCCTGCATGACGCAACGCCCGACATCGGCACCGAGACTAGCGTCGTAGATATGGACACGCTCGCGGACATCGCCAAACAGGCTCTCGATCTGCACCCGGCGCTCCTCATTGATCGCCGCGATGGCGACCTGCCAGTGCGGATGACTCTGCCAGAAATCGAGTAGGGCCGCATGCAGCACCGGGCCGATACGCGCCACCTCACCGCGCCGGCTTCCCGGCAGCAAAGCCAGAACCGGACGATCGGGGTCGAGCTGGAGGCGCTCGCGCGCCGGCCGGCGCTCACTGTGCAAAGGTAGGGCATCCGCCAGCGGATGCCCGACAAAGACGGCGTCGACGCCATGCTCAGCATAAAAAGCCGGTTCAAACGGCAAGAGACAAAGGACACGATGACAGGCACGCCGTATCGTCTTGACCCGCCCCGGACGCCAGGCCCACACCGAAGGACTGACGTAGTGTACGGTCGCGATCCCGCGTTCCTTAAAGTGGCGCTCGAGCCCGAGATTGAAATCAGGTGCGTCGATACCGATGAAGGCATCGATACAGCGGGCATCCAGTTCCTGCATCAGGCGCGCGCGCAGACGCAGCAATTCACCGAGACGACCGACGACCTCGACCAGACCCATCACCGCCAGACGCTCCATAGGAGCCAGGGTCTCGACGCCGAGGGCGAGCATCTGTGGTCCGCCGATACCGATGAACTGTGCACCCGGGTAGAGTTCCCGCAAGGCGGGTATGAGGGCTGCTGCCAGCGAATCTCCCGAGGCCTCCCCGGCGACGATACCGAACAGCAGAGGTCGCGTCATGACTATCTCGCGATGCCGCGCTGCGAAGCCTGCAGGGAATCCATGAACCAGCCCACCTGCGGATATTGCGCCGCCAGGGCTTGCAACTCCGGCAGCGCCTGCTCCAGGGTCGCGCCCTGGCGATAGACGATACGATAGGCCTGACGCAGCGCCTGTATAGTCGCATGATCGTAGCCGCGCCGCCGCATCCCCTCGAAGTTCATGCCGCGCGCCACGGCTGGATGACCGCTGACCATGACGAAGGCCGGCACGTCCTTGAACAGGATGGCTCCTCCTGCCGCCATGGCATAAGAACCGACCCTGACAAACTGGTGGACACCGACCATACCACCGAGGATGACGCCATCACCGATGTGCACATGCCCGGCGAGACCGACGTTGTTGGCGGTGATATTGTCATCGCCGATCCGGCAGTCGTGCGCGATATGGGTATTGACCATGAACAGATTACGGCTGCCTATGCGCGTCTCACCGGCATCCTGAATAGTGCCGCGATGCACCGAGCAGGCCTCGCGAAAGATATTGTCATCGGCGATCGTCAGGCGTGTCGGCTCGCCGCGATACTTCTTGTCCTGACATTCTTCGCCGATCGAGCAGAACTGAAAAAAACGATTCCGCCGACCGATGATCGTCGGCCCGGAGATGACGACGTGCGGCCCGATGACCGTATCAGCGCCGATTTCGACATCGGCACCGATGATGCTGTAAGGTCCGACCGTCACGCCTTCATCGAGGCGCGCGCGCGGATCGATGAGGGCGCTGGGATGATGCTGTCCTGCGCTCATAGATGCTGCTCAGCGATGAGGATTTGTGCCTTGGCGACGAGATCGCCATCGACCGAGGCACGGCAGTTGAACTTATAGAGATTACGCTTGCAGGTACCGATCTCAGCTTCGAGGATGAGCTGATCGCCGGGCACCACCTGGCGCTTGAAGCGTAGATCATCGGTGCCGACGAAGAGATGGATGATGCCATCTTCCGGACGCCGGCCGGTACTGACAAAACCGAGCACGCCGGCCAATTGCGCCATGGCCTCGACGATGAGGACACCGGGCATGATCGGATGATCGGGGAAGTGGCCATTGAAGAACTCTTCATTGGCGGTCAGGTTCTTGTAGCCGACAGCGCGTACGCCAGGCTCGATGGCGGTCACCCGGTCGAGCAATAGAAACGGATAGCGCTGTGGCAGATAGGCGCGTATCGCCTTGATATCCAGCATACTCATACGATCCAGATCAAAACAGAGAGAATACCTTATTTGGGCGCGGTGGTCTGCAATTCGCTGACCTGCGCTTCCAGCCGGCGCAAACGCTCGGCCATGCTCTCCAGCTGACGTAGCCGAACAGCCGTCTTCTTCCATTGCCGGGAGGGTTCGAAAGCCGTTCCCGAGGAATAGCTGCCCGGCGCCGAAATAGACTTGGTGATCATGCTCATGCCGGTGATATGAACGCCATCAGCGATCTCGATATGACCGACGAGACCGACGCCACCGGCGAGGACGCAGTGGCGACCGATGCGGGTACTGCCGGAAATGCCGACACAGGCGGCGATAGCGGTATGGGCACCGATGTGCACGTTGTGCGCGATCTGCACCTGATTGTCGATGATGACGCCTTCCTCGAGCACCGTGTCGCCGAGGGCGCCGCGATCGATGCAGGTATTGGCACCGATATCGACATCATCGCCGACGACGACGCGACCGAGCTGGGCGATACGTTGCCAGCCCCTCCCCGTATGGGCAAAGCCGAAGCCATCGCCACCGAGAACGCTGCCACTTTGGATACGCACGCGCGCACCGAGGCGGACCTCGGGATAGAGAACGACGCGCGGCGCGAGATGCACCGCCGGCCCGAGATGACAGTTTTCGCCGATGACGCATCCCGCCTCGATGACACAGGCATCAGCGATGACCGCTCCGGCACCGATCACCACCTGCGCACCGATATGCACGCCGGCCCCGATCACCACATCGGCGGCGATGACAGCGCTGGCGTGGCATCCCGGTGGGCGCGGCGGACGACAATCGAACAGATGACTGGCGCGCGCATAGGCGGCATAGGGGTTGTCGCTCAACAGTGCGTCACCCGACCATAAAGCGAGATCGGATGGACGCAGAAGAACGGCCCCGGCGCACGACTGCCGCAGCGCCTCGGTATAGCGCGTGTTGGCCAAAAAACTGAGGTGCTCGGGGCCAGCATCGCGCAAGCTCTGCAGCCCGACGATAGGCCGCTCAGGATCACCACGCAGCTCGACCCCGAGCGATTCAGCGAGCGCTCCGAGGCGCCAGTCCGTCATCGACACGCCTTATTGACCCGCGCCACCCTGATTGATCTTGGCGATCACCTGCTTGGTGATATCGAGATCAGGCGAGGCGTAAAGCGCGGCGTGTGAATCGACGATGAGGTCATAACCACCCGACTTGATCAGGGCCTGCACAGCGGCATCCAGCTTAGGCTTCATGCTGGCGATAACCGTCTGCTGCATCTTCCGATTCTTTTCCTGCACGGCGGCGGCGAGGTTCTGATACTCCTTGTACATCTGGTCACCCTTGGCCTGGATCTTGTCACGCTGATCCTTGGACATCACCGAACCATTGGCCTTGAGGTTTTCCGACAGCTGGTCGAGCTGCTTGCGCAGGACGTCCATACGATCGGTCTGCACCTTGATGTCACCCTTGAACTGCACCAGCGCCTTCTGCGCCGCATCCGAGTTCCACAGAGCCGCCTGCGGATCGAATACCGCCATCTTCAGCGCAGCGGGAGCTGCTTGTGCCACCGGGGCCAGCAAGGCCATGGACAGTACCGCACCTTTGATCAACTTCTTCACGTCCCACCTCCATTGACGTCGCCGCCTCATGCGCACGACGGGTTCTTAAAAGCCTTGTCCGATCGTAAACTGGAAGATCTGCCGCTGATCATCCGGTTGCAGATGGTAAGGATGAGCCAGACTAAAGGTCAACGGCCCGATCGGCGTCAGCCAGGAGAATCCTAACCCGACCGAGTAACGCATACCACTTAATCCGGGGTTATCGACGATATAGGGCGAACTGGTGGTATCAAAAGCCTGGCCGGCATCGATGAAGAGCGTCGCCCGCATGCTCGAGGCGTCCTTGATGAAGGGCATCGGCAGGATCAGCTCCATGGTGCCATTGACCACGGCATTACCACCGATCACTGCCGGCATGCCGTCGCGGATCACCGCGCCGGTCATCGGATCGATATAAGCCTGGAATTGCGGCGCACGCGGCGCCGCCGTGTAATCGAGGAAGCCGCGCACAGAGCCGATGCCGCCGGTGAAGAAGTTCTTATAAAACGGCAGACCCGAGGTCCCGAACAAGCCATTGCCATAGCCGAGCAAGGTATGGAAATGCAAAGCCCAGGGGCCATGAATGGGCACAAAAAGCTGACCGTCATAGGTCAGTTTGTAGTAATTGACATGGGTCATCGGCGAGGTGACCTCGAGGCTGACGTTCTGTGACGTGCCGCGATCCGGGAACATGCCGCGATTGAGCGTGCTGCGGTTCCAAGCCAGGGTATTGACCTGGGTCACCGCCCCCGATCCATTGGCATTGACGTAGTCGGCGACCAACTGCGCCGGCATATTGCCCTCGATGATCTGGGTGTCATCGACGCCGAAAGAAAAGCTCAGATTCTCGATTTCATTGATCGGATAGCCAAAACTGACATTGCCGCCGACCGAGTCGGTGAAATAGGCGGTGACACTGTAGGAGGAGAAAAAGGTCTTGTTGCTGTAAACGTTGTAACCGCGGCTGACACCATCATCGGTGAAATAGGGGTTGGTGAACGAGAAGTTGGCCGACTGTGAGATCTGGTTGCGCGTCATGCCCAAAGAGATGTTGTCACCCGTACCGAAAAAATTGTTCTGACTGATGGTAGCACTCAAGGTCAGACCGACGGCCTGTGAATAGCCGACGCTGGCGCCCACGGAACCGGAAGGCTGCTCCTCGACCGTCGTCGACAGATCGACGAGATCGGTACTGCCGGGAACGCGCTGCTTGTCGATCTTCACCGTCTTGAAATAACCAAGTCGCTCCAGACGCTGCTTCGAAATATCGATACGATCACTGGAAGCGACCGAAGACTCGAACTGGCGCATCTCCCGACGAATCACCTCGTCATCGGTCTTATGGTTGCCCTTCATGTCGATGCGGCGCACGTAGGCACGGCCCTGCGGATTGACGAAGATGGTGATATTGGCGATGTGGGTCTTGTCATCCAGCTGCGGGTCGCCATTGACGTCGGCGAAGATATAACCCTCATCGCCGATACGCTTGCTGATCAGCTCGGTGCTGGCGGTCAGCATGTGCTGCGAAAAAGTCTGTCCGGTCTTGACCAGGATGAGCTGATGCAACTGATCCTCAGCCACCGGCAGCTCACCCACCAACTTCACCGTACCCACCTTGTAGATGGCGCCTTCATCGACACTGATATCGATGTAGACCTGACGATGGTCCGGGCTCAAGGTCACCTGGGTCGAGTTGACGTGAAAGGCGGCATAACCACGATCGAGATAATAGGAACGCAACCGTTCGAGGTCACCGCGCAGCTTTTCCTGCGAGTATTTGTCGTCACCCTTGACGAAAGACAGGAAGTGCCGGACCTTGAGCTGCAGCTGATCACGCAGTTTACTCGCCGCAAACGCATGATTGCCGACGAAGTGGATGCCGCGGATACTGGCCTCCTCGCCTTCGCGGATGACGATCTTGATGGCGACACGATTGCGGGTACGCGCCTCAGTCTTGATGTCGATCTCAGTGGCATAGCGCCCCTGTGCAATGTACTGATCGAGGAGTTCCTGACGCACCTGATCGAGGGTAGCGCGATGCAGAACTGCTCCCGTCGTCACCCCCGCCGCCTTCAAACCCTTGAGCAGAGAGTCCTTGTCGATGGCTTTGTTGCCTTTGATATCGATCGACGTGATCGAGGCGCGTTCGGTAAATTTGTAGACCAGAACATCGCCGTCGCGCAGGGCCTGGACGTCTTCAAAGTCACCGGTGGCAAACAGTTTTTTCAGTGAGTCGGCCAGACGCGCACCATCGACATGGTCACCGGCACTGATCGGCAGCAGGCCATAGATGGTGCTCGCCGGCACACGAACCAGGCCATCGAGACGAATATCCTTGACGATAAAGTCACTGTCGGTGACGTCAGCCCAGACCGGAGCACCACTGAGAGTGACCGCCATGGCCATTCCGACACCAAGATATCCCAAATAACTTTTCAAAACACAAGATCCTCAGCGACAGCTGGCGCTCAATAAAATCGTCTCAAATCATTGACGATCACCATCAGCATGATCGCCACCATGACGGCAGCCCCAGCCGCCACTCCCCAACTCTGTACTCGTGCCGACAAAGGGCGACCGCGCCAGAACTCGAGCAGAATGTAGACGATATGACCGCCATCGAGCACCGGAATGGGCAGAAGATTCAAGACCCCGAGATTGACACTGAGCAAAGCGGCCAGGGAGAGCATGGCCATCCAGCCATAAGCAGCCGAAGCCGCAGCGATATGAGCGATGCCGATCGGACCGGAAAGACGATCGAGACTCATGCTGCCATTGAGCAATTTGAAAATGGTCTGCACGGTGATCGTGACGACGTCGACCACCTCACCATCGGCACGCATCATCGCCGCTGGCAGATCATCCTGCACGTGCACGAGCAGATCAGGCGTCGGCCAGACCATCGCAGCATCGATACGTGGCATGGCGCCGACGCGACCGATGTGTTCCCCCCACGCATCGACAACACTGTCCGGAATCAGGCGCAGCTCGGCGAGCTTGCCATCGCGCTCGTAGCGTACCTGCATCGCCTGGCCAGGTGCGGCCTGTATGCGATCCACCCACTGTGGCCAAGTGAGCAGCGTCTGGCCATCGACACTGAGCAGGCGATCGCCAGGTCGCAGACCTGCGCGTGCTGCCGCTCCATCCGGGGTCAGCTGCGCGATGATCGGCACGATCGGCGCCTGTGGCGGTGCGACGCCGAGGGCGCGCAAAGCGTCCTGACCATGGGCAAGAAAATGCTGCACGGGAACATGGTAAGTGCGTTGCAGAGCACCGATACGCGTCGTCAACAGGATCTGACCGCTATCGCCGACACGCTCGGCGAGACGCATATTGACCTGCTGCCAGTCATGCACCGGATGATCATCGACCGCCAGAAGTCGCTCACCGGCCTGCACACCCGCCACCTGCGCCGGCGAACCCGGCAGGACACTGCCGATACGCGTCACCAGCTGCAGGCTGCCGTGCATGGCGAGAGCGACATAGAGCAGCCAGGCGAGCAGGATATTCATCACCGGACCGGCCAGCGCCACCAGCGCACGCGCCCAGGTCGGCTGGCGATTGAAAGCGCCGGTGCTGACAGAATCGCCGCCCGACTCCGCCTCATCGAGCATCTTGACATAGCCACCGATGGGCAGGAGGGAGAGCCGCCATTCGACGCCACGGCGGTCGGTCCAGCGCGCGAGTATGGGGCCCATGCCGATGGAAAAAGCCAGCACCCGCACGCCGACGAGACGGGCGACGAGAAAATGACCGAGTTCGTGCAGGATGATCAGCGGCGCGAGGACGATGACGGCCGCCCACCAGGGTGACAGATGCATGCTCAGCCCTCCCGCAAGGCTCGAAGATGATCAGCGGCCAGACGACGTGCCTGGGTATCGGCCTCGACAACGTCCGCCAGCGAGTGCACGGCGTGCACGGGAAGACGTTGCAAAGCCTCGGCGATGATAGCGGGGATCATCGTGAAAGAGGTTTCATTTTGTAAAAACGCCGCCACCGCCACCTCGTTGGCAGCATTGAGGATGGCACAGGCGGTACCGCCGGCGGCGAAGGCCTGGCGCGCCAGTCGCAGACAAGGGAAAAGCGCCTCATCCGGAGCTTCGAACTCGAGCGCTGACATCTGTAGCAGGTCGAGAGCCTCGACGCCGGCATCGATACGCTCAGGCCAAGCCAGGGCGTGCGCGATCGGCGTGCGCATATCGGGCCGACCAAGCTGCGCCAGAAAGGATCCATCGCGATACTGCACCATGGAGTGCACGATACTCTGCGGATGCACGACGATCTGCACCTGATCTGCACGCGCGCCAAACAGATAGCACGCCTCGATCAGCTCCAAGCCCTTGTTCATCAGGGTCGCCGAATCGACGGAGATCTTCGGCCCCATGCTCCAGCGCGGATGACGCACGGCCTGTGCTGGCGTCACGTTCTGCAGGCGCTCACGTTCATAGCCGCGGAAAGGCCCGCCCGAAGCGGTGAGAATGAGCCGTTCGATACCCTGTTCAGCGAGTCCGGCCCCGGGTTTTTCCAGACACTGGAAGATGGCGTTGTGTTCGCTGTCGACAGGCAACAGGGCGGCACCGTGCTCCTGCACCGCCTGCATGAACAAGTCCCCTGCCATCACCAGGGATTCCTTGTTGGCCAGCAAGACGCGTTTGCCGGCACGCACTGCCGCCAGCGTCGGCAAGAGTCCCGCCGCCCCGACGATGGCCGCGACGACGATGTCACTACTGGCATCAGCGGCGATGTTCAGCAAACCCTCTTCACCATGGAGAATGTCACAGCGGACACCAGCGCGATGCAATTCATCGCATTGCGCCGGGTTGGCCACCACCAGAACCTGCGGCGAGAAACGATGATAGAGATCGAGCAGGACATCCATGCGCCGCCAAGCGCTCAAGGCCTGGACGCGATAACGCTCCGGGTGCAAGGCGATGACCTCGAGGCTGCTCTGCCCGATCGATCCGGTGGCACCGAGAAGACAGACCTTGTGCATCAAAAGCCCCCCAGCAACACCCAGCCGAGCAAAAAGATCGGCGCCGCCGCGGTCAAGCTGTCGATACGGTCGAGGGCGCCGCCGTGCCCGGGAAAGATCGTCCCCGAGTCTTTGACCCCGCGCTGGCGCTTGAGCATGCTCTCGAAGAGATCGCCGAGCACCGACGCCAGCACCGTGCACACCGACAGAAAGAGAAACGCCAAGCTATGCGTCAGCGTCCAGGGATGCCGCCAAGCGACGGCGACCGCCACCGCCGAGGTCAGCAACAGGCCGCCGATCACGCCCTCGACGCTCTTGCCCGGGCTGACCATGGGCGCCAGCTTGATGCGACCCCAGCGGCGACCGGCAAAATAGGCACCGGTATCGGCACCCCAGACCAAGATGAACAAATAGAGCAGCCAAGCTGTCGCCAGACCCTTCAACTCATTCAGTGCCAGCCAGGCGGGCAGAAGCACCGCCCAACCCAGGAGAGGCGATGACAAGGACAAAAAAATGCCCTCCTCGCCGCGATAACGCCAGACCCGTTGCAACGCCCATAGCCAGCCGGGCAGCGCCAAGGCATAGAAGGCATGGAACAAGGAAGGCCGGCCGTAGGCGACGAGCAGCCACATGGCGATGGCGCTGAGCAGCACATAGACGATGCGCGCCTTCGTGCGTGTCCAGCCGATGAGTGCCGTCCACTCCCAGCTAGCGACCAGAACGATGGCGGTGGTGACGCCCCAGAAGGGCCAGGAGGCGCTGGCGAACACCGCCGCCAGGACGATGGGGAGAAGGACGAGGGCGGTCAGAACTCTTTGCTTAAG
>JAKBFV010000101.1 GCA_021833365.1 Pseudomonadota bacterium
CGCCAGGATGAGGCCGATGCAGGGCAGATAGTTGCGGTGATCGAAATAGAGCTCGAGCGAGATGAAGCTCGATTCCATCGACTGACCGACGGCGAAGAAGGCGATGCCGAAGGCGAACAGCGGAAAGTGCCGGCGTGCCAGCCAGGCGGCGACGGCGAGAGCGAGCAGAGTGAGCAGGGCCGGCAGGGTCGTCCACGGCTGCCAGAGACGGATGGAGACAGGGTAGTCGTCATGGAAGACGCCGATCTCGGCGAGGTCGGGCAGAAAGATCTGGTGCATGTAGTCGACGAGGACGCGTGGCTCGGTGAGCAGGCGCTGCGTCAGAGTAAAGTCGCGGTTCTCATAATGCATCAGGGACTGACCGTGATAGATCAGGATCCAGGCGCTCAAAGCGACGCCGACGATGGTCATGCCGACGCAAAAGTGGGTGATACGGCGGCGCAGGGCGGCGTTGTCCTCGCTCGGCAGCAGGATGAAGAATTCGAGGATGAGGATGAAAGGCGCGATGAGGGCGGCATTTTCTTTCGACAGCAGGGCGAGCACAGCGCTGATCAGACAGGCAGCGAGGCTGCCCCAGGCGCGCTGGCCCTGTGACAGACGGCGGCGCCAGAGCAGATAAAAGCCGAGGCAGAGCAGAGTGAACAAGGTGACGAGCTGGGCCATGCGCTGCACGACGTAGAGAACGGTGCTGACCTGAATCGGCAGGCAGAGCCAGAGCAGGCTCATGAACAAGGCGCTGGCGCGCGCCTGTTCGATGTCGAGGCGGCGCAGGATCTGCAGCAGAAAAAAATAGACGGCGCCACCGCAGGCCAGATGAATGGCGATATTGGTGAGTTTGAAGGGCGGAAAATCAGCGCCGCTGATCAAGAAGTTGGCGATGAAGGTGAGCATGGCGATGGGACGATGCGCCGAGCCGACGTTGCCATCGTGGAGGATCAACATCACCGTGCCCCAGTCGCGATGCTGCTGCAGGGCCAGAAGGATCTTGAGCACGGAGTCGTCGTCGAGCATGCGCGGGCCATGCACTCCTGGCCAATAAAGGACGTAGACGAGAGCGACGACGAGGCTGGCGACGAGGAGAGCGCTGGCGAAGCCGAGCAGGGAGGTGGAGCTTGTGGATTTAGGCGTGCTGGTCATGCGGGGATCCGGTGGCCTCGAGCAAGAACTTCAGGTTGGCGACGGCCGTAGGATAGCGCAGACGATCGATCCAGGTGCAGTGCCGCTGCAGATGTAACAAAAGAGCGTGCGCGCGCGCGATGTCGTGCAGGCGGATGAGGTCGACGGCGACATCGAGGCCGCTGTCGAGACTGGGTAGGGCCAGATAGGCGCGCTGTTCATCGGCGATCGCAGCCGCGGACAGACCATGGCTCTGTTCAAAATGAGCGAGATCGGTGTAGAGATAGCGCTGTGTCAGCGCATCCTGGTCATGCGGATTGCGCAGCATGGCCCCATAGACGGGGCGCAGGTCGAAGTTTCGTTCTGTCGGGCAGTCGAGCAGGTGCTTGATCTCGGTCGCCGCCGCTGTCGAAGCCGAAGAGGTGGCGGCGAGTTCGATGAGGGCGGCGCTCGGATAGGCTCGCGCTTCGAGGCGACAGTGCAAGACGGCGATGGCGGCGGCGAGGGTGAAGCTGTCGCGGTGACTGGCCTGTTGCGCCTGCAGCAACTGCAGGGCGGCACGCGGCTGACCGGCGTTGGCGTCGAGGCGTGCGAGCGCGAAGGCGGCGCGCAGGGAGTGCGGCTGTTCCTGCAGCCACCAGTGTGCACGAAACTCGGGGCGCCCCCACTCGCGCGCGAGCTCATGCGAGCAGAAGACTTCGAGGCCGAGATAGACGGCGAGGGCGGCGAGCAGAAGGCCACGCCTACGCTCGTAGAGCGCTGCCAGGGCTGGCCAGAGCGCCATCCACAGGCCGAGGCTGGGCAGGTAGTTGCGGTGTTCGAAGTACAGCTCGAGAGGAATGACGCTCGACTCCAGACTCATGCCGAGCAGGTAGAACGCCAGGCCAAAGTGCGTCAGCGCCGGCAGGCGCGCCATCGGCGTGGCGGCGATGGCGAGACCGAGAAGAGCGAGGGCGGCGAACAAGGTGCTCGGTGGCGAGACCGGACCACGCGAGATGAGGTAGTCATCGCGATAGAGGCTGTGCCCGTGCAAGCCCGGCAGCAGGGTGTGGCCGATGTACTCGCAGACGATGCGTGTCTCGCTCCACAGGCGCTGACTCTCGGTGAAGGAACGCGAAGCGGCACCGTGACCGGCGAGCAGGTGCGGGATGAGCCAGGCGACCAGGGCAAGGAGAGGCAAAGCCGACAGCCCCTGGAAATAGCGGCGCTGGCGCTGTTCCTGCATCGGCCACAGGAGTGGCACCAGAAGCAGGCCATAGAGGCTGATGAGGATGCCATTTTCCTTGCACAGTACCGCCAGCGGCATGAGCAGACCATAGGCGCTGAGGATCTCTACCCAGGCGCGGCGTGGCGATGTCGCGATGCGGCGCATGGCGGCGGTGAGCAGGAGCAGGGCGAGCAGGCTGAAGCTGCTGCACAGCAGATTCATGCGCTGGATGATGTAGGCGACACCCTCGACCTGGATCGGCGCCCAGGCCCACAGCGCGCTCAAGAGCAGAGCCCAGGCGTCGGCCTGCGCGCTGCGTTCGCGCAGCAGCAAGCGCAGCCAGGCGAAGACGAGGACGACATTGAGCAGATGGATGAGCAGGTTGGTGCGATGCAGGGTCGCCGCCACCGGCGGAAAATTCTGATCATCGACGAGAAAGCTGAGCAGGGCCAGCGGTCGTCCGGGCAGATAGAGGCTGGAATTGATGAAATTCCACACGTCGATGGCGCGATGCATATGCGGCGCCAGCGCCCAGGGACTGAGATTGGGCAGGTCGTCAAAAACGAAACCCGCTCCCAGCACCGGCTGTAAACCGAAGTAGAGTGAGGCCAACAGGCCGAACAATCCGAGGCCCACCAACAGCTGGCGTCCGTGCAGGCGGCTCATGAGCGTCGATATTCCCTTATGCGAAGATCGCTAGACTGACATATTCGCACGATGACTTCCAAGGCATCCAAAGCCATCGCCATAAAAAAGCCCCGGAGTCCGGGGCTTTTCGTCACACTGCCTGATTAGGCACGGCAGCTGGCAGGACGCCACTTGTCGGGCAGGATGTTGGCCGTCTTCGTCGGGATGGTGCAGGCCCAGATCACCGAGCCACCGGTATTACCGGCTTTGGCGCCGCTGCTCGGGTTGAGGATCATGATCATCTTAGCGAGGTTGGGGTCGGCGGAACGAAAGGCGATGGTGACGCCGCCCGGGCTGGGGTCCTGGGTGGCTGTATTGTCGGCTACAGCCACGGAGAGCACATTATTGCCCTTGATGCTGGCGCTACCGGGTAGGCCGTAGCTGGCGTTGGTTCCGGCTAAGAAGCGACCATTGGAAGTATAGGCTTCCGAGACGGCGGTCTTGGCGGCGTCAGCGAGGCCCATACCTTCAGCGACCTTGGCGCGGATGGTGTAGTCCTGGTAGGCGGGAATGGCCACGGCCGCCAGGATGCCGATGATCGCGACGACGATCATCAGTTCGATCAGGGTAAAACCCTTTTGCATTTTCATGAAATCCTCCGATGGGTAGGCCGGCATGGACCAGCACATCCTAGTCTAAGCAGTTTTTGTGCCAATTGCCAAGATGCTCGGATGCCTATATTTGACGCCAGTGTGCTGGCGTATGCTTTCGCGGGGGAGGGGGTGAGACTGACAAATTTTGTCAGTCTCGGTCGGTTAAGGTCACATCAAGGCCTAGACACGGCAGTTGGCAGGACGCCATTTGTCGGGCAGGACATTGGCCGTGCTCAAGGGGATGGTGCAGCTCCAGACCACCGAACCCATGGTGCCGGACTGTGCGCTGGTCGGATCGAGGAGCATGATCATGTTCTTGAGGTTGGGGTCGGCGGAACGAAAGGCGATGGTGATGCCGCCTGGACTGGGGTCGCCCTTGGCGCTGGCATTGGCGACGCTAACCGACAGCACATTGTTGCCCTTGATGCTGGCGCTGCCGGGCAGACCATAGCTGGTATTGGTACCCTGCACATAGAATTTGCCATTGGCGACGTGCGCCTCGGAGACGGCGGTCTTGGCGGCATCGGCCAGGCCTATGCCTTCGGCGACCTTGGCGCGTATGGTGTAGTCCTGATAGGCGGGGATGGCGATGGCAGCGAGAATGCCGATGATGGCGACGACGATCATCAGTTCGATCAGGGTGAAGCCACGGTGATGGGAGGACATGGGGCACCTCAAGGCTGGTGGTCTCGGCATCCTCTGAGGGGGATGCCGGGAGTCTCCTAGCAATTAAGATGCCATCGTCATGCAAGATCAGCGTTGCGGTATTGCATCGAGGCCGGCGACACGCAGCTGTTGCATGAGCAGGTCGGTGTAGGCGCTCTTATCATGGCGGTCGAGGTGGGAGTCGTCGGGGCAGAGAAAACCTGCCTGTAGAGCGAGGTCGTCGATGCGCAGGGCCGGTGCCTGCACGTGGGAGACCAGCAGATCCCAGAAAAAGGGACGCGGATTCTGCTCCTCGAGGTAGTCGCGCACTAGGCCGCTCGTCGGCGAGACGATGAGGGCGACCCAGCCGCCGCGTTGCTGGATGGCATGGATCTCATCGTTCAAGCGTGCGATGTTGTGCAGGTAGACGGCGTTGCTATGTGCCGGCAGACGGGCGATATAGCCGGCGAGGGTTTGCATGACCAAGGGCCAGGGGATGCGGTGGTCATAGTGGATTTTGAGGTTCAAGGTGGAGCTGATACGGGAAAGATAGAATTGCGGTTCTGGCAGACGCCGGTAGTCGGCGTCGACCGAGCGGTTGGGCAGGATGGTCAGGTACTGCGCTGCCGGATGGCGGGCGAGGATGCGATGGGTGAGAGCTGACCACGGCCTCGACCCGTCGGCATAGGCGCGCAGATGTGAGCGCACGAGGTCCTGCAGGCGGTCTTCCATGCGCGTAAAGCGTGGCCAGGGGTGGGCGCGATCCTCCTCGAAGTCGTGTTCCCAGGTGACGGCGATATTGTCAGAAGGGAGGGTTTGTGGGCTGTCGATGAGATAGTCGTTGAAATCGACGATGAGCTTGCCATGAAAATCGCGGTCCTGCGCCAGGCCGCGCAGGATGGGCACAAAGGAAGTGCCGTCGATAGCCAGTTGCACCGGTTCGAGTTCGGGCATCTGGCGTTTCATCTCGGTGAGGTCGGTGTCGAGGAGGATGCGTGAGGCGCCGATCATGACCAGGGCGCGCGCGCCTAGAGCATCGGCGCGGGCGCGCTCGTGCAGCCAGAGGCTCTCGCTGTCTTCCTGGTTGGGGCGTATGCCGCGCGCGGCGAGGCCGATCTCGAGCGCCAGAACGGTCAGCAGAAAGAGCAGAAAGGCGCTCTGCAGGGTAGCGAGCAGGGGCGCCGAGGGTAGTCGTTCAGAACTGAAAGTAGATGAAGGCATGCTCGTCCCCTCCGGAGAATAGATAGAGTGAGATCAAGGCGGCGGCGATGAGGCCGGTTTGCAGCCAGGACGGGCAGCGCTGAAAGAGCGCTTCGAGGCTGCTCTGCCGCGCCAGGTATTGAAAGGTGAAAATACCGAGCAGGAGCAGGGGAATGAAGAGGCGGGTCAGCATGTCCAGGTGAGTGGATGCCGGTACGCTAGCGAAGAGATGGTGCAGGATGTCGAACATCTGCGTCGTGCTCTTCGCCCGGAAAGGAATCCAGAGCAGGGTGACGATGAACGTGGTGAGCAGGATGACCGGTAGCCGTGCCGGAGCGCCCTGACGGCCGAAGAGACGGCGCTCAGCGGCGAGACAGAGGCCGTGCAGAGCGCCCCAGGTGACGAACATCCAGGAGGCGCCGTGCCAGAGACCGCCGATGAGCATGGTGAGGAAGAGGTTGCGGTAAGTCTTGAGCGGTGTCAGGCGATTGCCGCCCAAGGGGATGTAGAGATAGTCGCGCAGCCAGGTCGACAAGGAGATGTGCCAGCGCCGCCAGAAGTCCATGAAGCCACTGGCGGCGTAGGGAAAGTGAAAATTGTCGGGGAAGGCAAAGCCGAAACAGAGGGCGATGCCGATGGCGCACAGGGAATAGCCGGCGAAGTCGAAATAGATCTGTCCGGCGAAGGAGGCG
>JAKBFV010000034.1 GCA_021833365.1 Pseudomonadota bacterium
TCGTGGCCTTGTGCAGGAAGTCGCGGCGGGCGTTGCCGATACGAGCGTGGATGCGCTGGACGCGGGCCTTCGCCTTCTTCCAGTGACTACTGAACTTCACCTTGCGGCTCATCGCACGCTGATAGCGGCGCAGCCGGACCTCGTGTTTCTTGAAGCTGTTGAGCGGCGCGAGGAACATCCCATCGCTGAACGTGGCGAAACGCGCCACGCCCACATCGATCCCGACCGCGCTGGTAGCCTGCGGCACCAGCTGCTCGACCTCGCGCTCGGTCTGGATCGAGACGAACCACTTGCCGCCGGACAGGCTCACGGTCGCATTGCGCACGTCGCCCAGCACCTTGCGCGACAGACGCAGTCGCATCCAGCCGAGTTTGGGCAAGAAGATGCGCCCATTGCCCTGGTCGAGTTTGATCTGCTTCGGGTCGGGGTAGCGGAAGCTGTCGCGCTGGCCCTTTTTCTTGAACCTCGGGAACGCGGCGCGCTGGGCGAAAAAGTTGCCGTAGGCCCGTTCCAGGTCTTTTAGCACCTGTTGCAGCGGGTGTACGGGTGCATCCGCCAGCCAGGGCGCAATGCGCCCACACTCCATGGCGCCAAGCCGTAAGTACCTTGCACAACCCCGTGTAGCCAAGATATTTCTCGCCCTGCTCGTAGCGAGCCTTCTGTAAGGCCAGCGCCTCGTTGAACACGACACGGCACGAGCCAGCGAAGCGGCGCATGTGGCGCGCTTGCTCGCCGGTCGGTCGCAGGGCGTACTTAAAGGCCTGGAGTCGTTTCATGCTTTGAATGATGCTCTTGGCCTATGACTGATGACAACGATATTCGACACGGACGACACTGCGTTTTCAAGATGCACGTCCACGTGGTCTTTGTGACGAAATACCGCCGCAAGGTGTTCGACAGCCCGGCCATCGATGTGCTGCGCGGCATCGATGGCCGCGTGTGCCTGGACTTCGAGTCCACGCTGGTGGAGATGGACGGCGAGGACGACCATGTGCATCTGCTGGTGGAGTATCCGCCCAAAGTCTCGATCTCCTCGCTGGTGAATAGCCTCAAGGGCGTTTCCAGCCGGATGCTGCGCAAGCAGCGCCCGGACATCCGGCGGCGCTACTGGAAAGGCAGGCTGTGGTCGCCCAGCTACTTCGCCGCCCTGAACGGCGGGGCTTGTCGCGCAACGGGTCAGGACTGCAAGGCCTGCGCTGTCGATTTCATCTCCTGACGGAGTCCGTCCTCACCTGTCGCTGACGGCTGCAGGCCGATGCGCGCGTAGGCGCTGACCGTGGCGACGGCAGGGCCGTCCTCGGGGTGACTGCCATAGAGGCTTTCCAAATGGGCGATGGTGACCAGATCGACATAATCAGCGACCGGGACTTGCCGTTGCAACTGGCCATAAGCGAGGGGAACCTCGATGAGTTCCTTGGGAAACTCCCAGTGAGTGAGGATGAGCGCGCCGAGACGTGGATGTAAGGTGGTGACGATGTCATCCAGGGCGTCACTCGATAACAAGGAGTCGTGTTCCTCGATATAGCTCAGAACAGGCAGGGCACCGACCTGATAGAGCAATCCTGCCAACATAGCCTGATCAGGTTTCAAGGCTGTATAGTGCCGGCAAAGCACGGTGGCGATGCCCGCCACTTCGGTGCTGCGCGCCCAGATCTCACGCATGAGTGCGTCGACGCGCGGATGGCTGGCCTGGAACATCTGTCGCATGGCCAAAGCGCTGATGATGTTGCAGGCCATACTCATACCCATACGCGAGATGGCCTGACTGAGATCATCGATCTGACGTTGTGCCCGCACGAGAGGGCTATTGGCGACCCGGATCAGACGCGCGGTCATGGCCGGATCATTGCTGACCACTTCGGCCAGTCCGCGCGCTGAAATATCGGGATCGAGTGCCGCGTCGCGAGCGCGCAGGGCCACTTCTGGCAGGGTCGGCAGAACCAAGCGGTCTTGCTCGATGAGCTGCTCGATTTCTTCGATGATGGCCGATTGCAATGCATCCATGGTGGGCGCTCTATCTCGTCTGACGGTGTTCGAACTGAGTTATAGCATAGGGGAGGGGGATGTGCTGGAGCTTATCGGGAGAGTTTTCAAGATAGAGTTCATCCTGATTCGATGCATCGCGCAGGACAGCGAGCAGTTCGACGTGATCGGCACAGACGGCGGCCTGGAGAATCTCACCGACCGACCTGAGCGATGCGTCGTCATCGCGCGCCAGGATCGGCGCCATGACCTCATGGCGCCCTGCCAAAGGCGCCTGATAGCGATGCAGGGACTGCTTGATCTGACCACGAAACCATGCACGGGCGACCACTTCCTGTCCGGTATAACAGCCTTTCTCGAAACTCAGTCCCTGTAGCACCTGCAGATGCAGCATCTGCGGCAGATAGAGATCCTGCACCGGTGGAGTGATGATGGCGCGGCCCATGCGAATCAGGGCGAGTACTCCAGCGGCTTGTCTAGCCTGAGTATAGGTAGCCAGTTCAGTGATCTGCACATCAGTCGGGCAGGCCCAAAGACGATGCCGTGTGTCGAGCCAGGTGGCGACAGCTTGGTTGTGGCTCATGACCTGGTACATGGTGACATCGTGGGGATGTGTTTCCGCACTGATCAGAACCCGCCAGTGCGAGCTGAGATCTTCGAGACGTGCGCGACTGAAGGCCAGATAGGGCTTCATGCGCTGCAGATAACCCGGTATGCAGGCGCGCGGCAAAAGGAGAAGCACATCATCCTGCCAAGGCAGCAGATGCATCAGCTCCATCACGCGCCCTTTCAAGGATAAAGTAGCGTAGGGCAGACTGTGCTCACCATCGAGATGAGCCAAATCAGCGGTGCCCTGGCTATGCAAAAACTTGCGGGCATCGACACCCTGAAGACGAAGCACCCCCCAATCGGCCATGTCTGCAAGCCACGGAAGGTGTGGGGGGGCAAGGGGGGAGAGGTCAGAGTCGGTCATGCGCGGGTCCTGGTGAAAGACGCATGATGAGCGCCTACCAGCGACATCATAGCGGGTTTCGCCTGCTCAGGGGATCCATGATGGCGTGGGTAGGCGAGGCTTAGGATGCAGAGGACTTGCTCTATCGCTGGCGGTGCATTAGCTTAGCTGACGTTTTGTCAATTTATTCGAGGTGATGCATGTGGTCGATAGGCTGGGGCAAGGCGGAGATCGTTCTACCTCTACAGGGTTGGGCCATGCACGGCTACGGTCAACCAACACATCGTGCGCATCGCCAACGTACAGCGCTATGGGCACGAGCCTTCTGCCTCAGTCATGCCGAGAGCGGCGATCGTCTCATGATCTGCTGCCTGGATACGGGCTATGTGACGGCGATGATGCGCAGCCATCTGATCGAACGCTGGCGGCAACGCCAGGGTGAGGATTTTGATGCCAGCCGTCTGCTGCTCACCTGCACACACACACACTCCGGTCCCGGCGGGTGTGCTCATGAGGTTTTATACAATCTGGTGACACCGGGCTTTGTCGCGACACATCTGACGGCGATCGTCAGCGCGGCTGAACAGGCTCTGGTTCAGGCGCAGGCACGAATGAGCCCGGCTGAGCTATGGAGTGGCCAGTCTGGCTTCGACAACGACACCGATGTCGCCTGGAATCGTTCCCTGGCAGCGTATCGACGTAATCCGGAAACACCCGCGTATCGCGATGACCAGGCGCATCTGGCCTTGGATCGCTGCATGCGTACCCTGGCGGTGCGACAGGAGGGGCAACTGGTGGCTTTGATGGCTCTTTTTGGTGTGCATGCGACGTGTCTGGGCAACAGTCTTGACGCTTATGATGGCGACAATAAAGGGTATGCAGCGGCAGAGCTTGAAGAGGTTTTGGGGGGCGATGCGGTGGCCTTGTTCGCGCAAGGCAGCGCCGGTGATGTTTCACCGCATTATCATGGTCCGGGGCAGTGGCGACGGCGACAGAATCTGCACGATGAGAAGGCTGAGGTACACTATGCGCGTCGCAACGGTCATTTGCAGGCACAGGCAGCCATGGCCGCCTGCGCGGAGGCGTCAGCGAGCTTGTCGGGGCCTGTCGATGCTGTCCTCAGCTGGGTCGATTTTTCGCAATTGAAGGTCTCTGAACGATATGCTGGGCGCGCATCAGCCTGTACCAGTCCGGCGGCTTTGGGCGTCAGCTTCATCGCCGGGACACCGGTCGATGGACGGGGTATCTCTCCAGCCCTGGCAGCACTGCTGCGCCCGCTGGCACGTATGGCGCGCTGGCGCCGGCGACGCAAGGACGCCGCTGGCACACCGAGGGTCGACGCGGCTCAGGGCGTCAAAGACATCTTCATCGATGCCGGGGAGAGGCGAGTCCTGGGCTTGGCGATAGAGAGACTGGGGTCTTGGGCGCGCCTCGATCCTCTCGCCGCGGAACTGCACCGCGAGGTCGAGGCCGGAGAAGTTATCGGTCGTGCTTTGCTGCCGAGTGTCCTGCCCTTGCAGATCGTCCGCCTCGGCACGCTCGCCTGGGTATGCGCGCCGGGTGAATTCACGACCATCGCGGGGCAGCGCCTGCTTGAAACCCTGCGACCGGAACTGGCGCGTTGCGGGATACAAGACCTCTGGTTATGTACCTACTGCAACGAATACATGGGCTATGTCACCACTTACGAGGAGTATCAGGAACAGGCCTATGAGGGCGGACACAACGTTTTCGGGCAATGGACCCTGGCGGCTTTTCAGGAACACTTTGTCGCCCTGGCATGGCAACTCGCTCTACCTGCCGGGGAGCGCAACCACGCCAACGCCGTACCTGTCGCTCCAGGCTAAGGCTGCCATGAGCGTCAGCTGATTGCCTCGCTGGACGATGTGCGCGAAAATGGCGCTCTTGTCGACGAGGGGATTGCGATGGTGCACGAGCAAGCAGCTCTGCAGACGGTGGAGCGATGGAGTCCGAGTGCCGATGCACAAGCGTCGCCGGATCTGCGTAAGAATCGGACTGAATTCAACAAGCTGCAGAAAAGACTGCGCCGTCTCGTCGGTCAGGCCATCGCCGATTACGCGATGATCGAGGATGGTGACAAGGTCATGGTGTGCCTGTCGGGCGGCAAGGACAGCTATACCTTGCTCGATATCCTGCTCAATCTGCAGATGAGCGCTCCGATCAAATTCGATATCGTCGCAGTCAATCTCGATCAGAAGCAGCCGGGCTTTCCTGAGGATGTGCTGCCACGCTACCTGACGGAGCGCGGCGTGCCTTATTTCATCCTCGAAAAAGACACTTATAGCATCGTCAAGCAACTGACCCCGGAAGGGAAAACCTATTGCGCCGTCTGCTCGCGCTTGCGGCGCGGCAATCTCTATGGTTTTGCTCAGAAAATCGGCGCCACGAAAGTCGCTCTTGGTCATCATCGCGATGACATCATGGCGACTTTTTTTCTCAATCTGTTCTTCAATGGCAAACTCAAAGCCATGCCGGCCAAACTGCTCAGCGACGATGGCCGTAATATTCTCATCCGGCCACTCGCTTACTGTCGTGAGAGAGACATCATCGACTATGCTCAGGCACGCGAATTCCCCATTATCCCGTGCAATCTCTGCGGCTCACAGGACAATCTTCAACGCGCCGCCATCAATGACATGCTGCGTCAGTGGGATCAACAAAACCCGCGTCGCCTGGATAGTATCTTCACCGCTCTGAGCAGTATCGCGCCATCGCAGATGCTCGATCGTCAGCTTTTTGACTTTATCGGTCTCGATGCGCGTCGGGAGCAGGGTGAAGATAGAAAGAATGATGAGCGTATCGAGTTGATCGATCTCAATCTTTGACATCCCTTCCGCCATCAACCGTCTTGAGGAAGTTGTGACCATCGCTGAGTCGCGCGGTGGCTCCAGCGACCAGACGTCAGGGCTAAGCCTTGCGCGAGGCAAGAGCGGTGGGGTCTTGCAGCGGCAGCTTTCCTTGTAAGAAATGACGCAGCTGCTGTGACTAAAGGAATGACGTGGCGGCTTGCCTGCGCAGGCGCACATGGAACCTTGAGGCGAGTTCCATAAAGCGGCGGGTGTTGGCTGGTGGCGGCCATGCTGATCACGCCGAGTGCTCAGCAGAGTTGTTCCGGGGCATTGCCGGGCTGGATGGCCAGCTACGATACCCTGGAGGACGGCCGGGGTCAGGTTGCTTGAGGACCAGCGATGCGGTGGACGTCTTCCGGCAGACGTCCTATTCCTCGATGCCGGCGCCGGAACCAATGCCGAATGGATCTTGGCAGTGGAGCCAGCTGGTGGGGGGGCCTATCTCCTGGCTCCATGAATGATGTAGTGCCCTGCTGTGTGGTGACCCTACCGTGCCGCACGCAATGGGATCGGGAGAACAGTATGACCGGCGACACGAGCACGGCCGTGGAAATGGGAAATAATTCGCTTTTGGATGCCGGCTTCGTGGCGGATCTACGGCGACAGATGCTCAAGTTTGCAACGCTGCAGCTGTCAGACGCTCATGCGGCGGAGGATGCGGTGCAGGAGGCACTGATCGGTGCCATGAAAAATGTGCAGTCATTCGGCGGGCGTTCTGCCCTGAAGACCTGGGTCTTTGCCATCCTCAGGAACAAGATTGCCGACATCCTGCGGCAACGTCAAAGAATGATTCCGGTCAGTAGCCTGTTCAATGACGACGATGAAGAGGGCGACAAGAGGATCGAAACTCTGTTTGACACCAAGGGTTTCTGGCTCGCCTCGGAACGGCCGGTGGCCTGGGGCAATCCGGAACAGTCCATGAACGATAAGCATTTCTGGAGGGTTTTCGAGACATGCCTGGAGCATTTGCCGCCGAAGCAGGCGCGGGTCTTCATGATGCGCGAGTTTATCGAGCTGGATTCAGAGGAAATCTGCAAGTCGCTGGGGCTGTCTGTCAGCAATCTCCATGTCATTTTACACCGTGCCCGCCTGAAACTCCGGGAATGCCTGGAGAACAACTGGTTTGTTGAAGGAGAGTGTCCATGTTGAACTGCCATGACGCGACCCGGCTGATGTCGGAGGCGCAAGAGCGACCCTTGAAATTCGGCGAAAAGATGGAGCTCCGGCTTCATGTCAGTATGTGCTCCGGATGCCGGAATTTCGGCAAACAGATGGGAAGCATCAGGAGCATTGCGCGTGCCTATGTAAAGCGCCGGGATCGTGGTGAATCAACGGATGCCTGACCGGTCTGCAGAATCTGGCGCAGGCTGGTCATCCATCTTTGGCGCTGGATATTTTTAATGTGCACATGGACTCAAACGCGCTGCCGATCACGCCGCACTATCCATCGCCATCGCAGGTCGCGCCGTGACTTTTGCAGCTTTTGCCTGCGCTCGCCGCAGAGAGATGGATCCAGCGCGGCCAGAACCAGCGCCGCAGGACAGCGTCAACCGACAACTCGCCAGGTCCATGAATGATCAAAGCGAACAGCATCATCCCCCAGATTTTGTGATCGACGAAGCCTTCGTGCCAAAAGTCGTGCCAGAGGCCATTGGGCCAAAGGTCCGGATAGGAAGTGACGGCGACCATGTTATAAACGAAGAGGAAAGCGGCGGCAGGTCGGCCTATCAATCCAAGGCCCAACAACCAGGGGAGAAGGAGTTCAACGTAAGTGCCCAAGGGTGCCGCCCATTCCGGTGGCAGCAAAGGCACGTGGTAGGTCGTCTGGAAGAGGGCAAGGGTGCCGTCCGGATCGTTCCATTTCACGACACCGGCCCGCCAGAACGCGAGAGCAACCCACAGCCGGAAGAGCAGCAAGCTGAGCGGTACCCCCCAATGCAGGTATTCGACCAGGCGAGCGTAAAAGTTGGCGATCAATTGCAGCCAGCGGGTCATCGTTTTCTCCTGCCAGGAATATGGGCATCGACCACCAGGCCATGCTGCAACAGCAGCTGAAGCGTCGACGCCAGGTTAAACTCCGGAGCCGTCGCCAACGCGGCATGGATGGCATCTTCCAGTGCCCTGTCGGCGAGAAGTTCAGTGACAAAACGATGGACTTCCGGTGCCACTGCCAGGATGGCAATCTGATGCTCGGAGCGCCAGGCCAAGGCCGTTTGGCCACCGTCATCCAGATGCAGTTGCTGAGGGGCACTGTCCTGACAGAAGCGCCAGATGTCGACGACGGGAAACTGACTGTTCAGCAAGCGGATACTCGGATGCAGCTCAATCATGCTTTTGGCGAGTTCATCCTCGGTCAGCAAAACCAGCCATTCCATGGCAGCGGGCTTCGCATCGGGCGCCAGATAGACCTCCTGACGCAGCCATTCCAGACGGGCCACGTCGGGCAGGTAAGGTAGCATCGCTGTTTCCGCTGTTGTCGCCAAGAATTCAGGAAAGGCCCGTCCATAATCCTGCAGATTACCGCTGACGGAAGGAACCTGTGCAATGTAGCGCGCCGCCAAGCCGTCGAAACAGTCGGAGCCAATCAGTCGCAACACGGATGGGTAACTGGTCTTGAGGGCATCCGTGAAGGTATTGAACACCATGTTGCGATAGATTTGGATGCGATGACAGGTTGCCAGCCCATGTGAGTCTACCCAGGGTTCCAGACCTTGGGGCTCATGGGTAAATAGGCTTTGACTGAAAGCAGCCTGCAGTTCACGCAACGTGGGGGCAATGGCCATGCATGATCTCCTCAGCTTGGATGGCCTCGCTGTGCAATACCCCAAATTCCGGCAGGTCCTGATCCCACTCGATCAGGGTGGGGCGGGGGCCCAGGCAGCGCACCGCTTCCTGGAAAAGCCTCCAGACCTCACCATCTACTGGGCAATTGTGGGTGTCTATCAGCAGCGGTGCTGCCAGCCCTGCCTTGCGGGTAAAGCCTGCTAGGTGGATCTCACCCACAAGATCGGGAGGAATGGCCTGCAGATAGGTCATGGGGTCAAAGCCGTGATTGACGCTATTGACGTAAATATTGTTGATGTCCAACAACACGCCACAGCCGCTATGCGCCGCCAGCGCGGCGATGAACTCCCATTCCGGAATAGTGGAGTGCCGATACGTCAGGTAGCTCGACACGTTTTCGATCAGAATCTGGCGCCCCAGTGTCTCCTGGGTCTGCTGCACCCGCTCGACCATGAGGTGAAGTGCCTCTTCGGTGTAGGGTAGGGGGAGTAGCTCGTTCAAGAATCTGCCGCCGACGGAGCCCCAACATAGGTGCTCGGAAACCAGACCCGGGCAGATCGTCTGCTCCAGGCGCTGAAGCCTGGCCAGATGAGCGAGGCTGATGCCATCGGCTGAACCCAGGAATAGTCCGACGCCGTGCAGACTGATCGGGTAGTCGCTTCGGACCCGCTCCAATATGGACGTCAACTCGCCGCCGGCACCAAAGAAGTTCTCCGAGTGCACCTCAAACCAAGCGATGGCCGGTCGGTTGTCCAGAACATACGCAAAATGCGCGGGCCTTAGACCAATACCGGCGTACACAGGGATCACAGACTTCGGATGCATGGCGGCGAGTTCCTACGGGTCCGGCGATCAGTTCTGGGGCTTGGTTGAGCCGCCGTCGATTTTGCTGCACAGGCCAGCGGGCATGCCAACAAACGCCTGCGGATCGCGCGCCTTAGCGTCCTGACCAGCACAGGAGTGGCCGGGACTCTTGCAGTCGTTCTTGTAGGCGGCGTTGACGCCGTAACATTGCTCCATTTTCTTATCGGCAGCCTGGGCACTGGCCGCCAGGCCGACCAAGCTGAGGGTAAGAGCCGCTTTGAGAAGGTATTGCGCTTGCATGATGATCTCCAGGTAGAGTCCGGACCATTCCGGTGCCAAGTTAGTCGCCTGAGCTGGTCAGTTCATTACAGGTGAAGGGGAACTTTTTTGGCTTGGCCCGATAGGTAAGCTGATACCCGATTGCGGCAGGGCATCCATTAGGGGGGGACAGTGCACGAAGCGGAGAACCCTGGCCACGCCGTCGAGGCTGCAAGGCTGACGCCCTGTTGAGGTGAGGCTTCATCATTTCCGTTTTCCGAGGCGTGCTTACTTGGCAATGCCAAGGAACACGGCCAAACAGCGCTCAACCTCCACCAAGGCATCACTATCAATGCGCCCGAAGCTTGGTCTGACCTTATCACGCTTCACCGTCATGGCCTTGTCTACCATGACCTGTGCAGGTCTCTGCAAGCTGTTTTTGGCATTCGGCTGAATGCGTGATGCGCAATAAGGGTGCAGATACAAGCGTACCCGTCACCGGCAGCACGGTCACCTTCATGAACGTCGTCGGGTGGGATGTTCTTTGTTTGGTGCCAGCGTCAATGCTCAGACGCTGGCACGAATATAGTGTTTTTGCGCAGTCATGATACTTCGCATAATGTATATTATGTTAAATAATAACATTATCGGAACTTGCGCGTGCTTGAGAGGCGCCTCAGAAAACGGAAAAATCGTACGCTAAGGCTTCTTGCAAACGATGGTCTGCGAGAAGCCTTGCTGAGAAAGCGGCGCTGTCTAGTGCCGGTGTTCTCGAAACCCGTTCTTGCTTGGAGCTGCGATAAACGGTGAGTTTCGAGAAGCTCAGGCGGCTTTGAACACGCGCATTTCAATGTGAAGTCCGGCAGCCGTTGCCATGTTCACGAGCGCATCCAGGCCGAATAGGTTGATCTTGCCGCGCATCAGGTCAGAGATACGAGGCTGAGTCACGCCAAAGAGCTTGGCGGCCTGCGCCTGGCTCATTTCAGCATGGGCGAGATGGTTTTTCAAAGCCGTCATCAGGACCGAGCGCAGCTTCATGTTTTCCGCTTCTTCCGGGGTGTCCTCGATGGCATCCCAGACGCTGGCAAATTTTTGGTTGCTCATTGACCTAGCTCCTTCAACAAGTCGCGGTATCGCTTGGTAGCCAAGTCCAGACGGCCTTGCTGGTCTTCTCTGTCTTTTTCTGGAAGTCCCAAATCCGAATTTCCTTCACACCTTGACCCACGGTGTTCATGGGCTTCCAGTCGTCCGGCTCTTGACCATTCTGCACCTGATCGAGTTGATGGCCTGCCTCGCGCCTTGCCGGGAGCGGAAAGGAACGAAGGTCATCAAGGGAACTGCCCCGGAATTCGACGGGCTTTGAATCGGTCACACGGAAACCATACAAAATTTTGTATGTTTTGGCAAGTGCGTTGCTGTGACCGTCTTAACGTACGATTTTTTCCGTTTTCTGAGGCGACCCTTGAAGACTCACGGCCAGAACGCCTGTGTGTCTGAGCGGCCATGTGCCGAGTCCAGCGTCAGAAGCAACGCCAGCTTGCATGGTGGTATACGTGCAATTTGCATAGAGGCGAGTTCATGCTGTCGAACAGTGCATGTGGCCGACAAGCATGGGCTGATCTGATGAAGAAAAGGACCATCACCGTGCGCGGCGCCGTTAGCCGTCATTGCGGAACCTGCACCACTTGTCCGAACTGCGGCCTGTACAGAAGGATGCGCTCAAATGGCGATTTTTCGAGCGATTCTCCTGCTGGCCATTGGAGATCTTGATCTTGGGCAGGATCCATGGAGTCCACCACAAGCAGTAGCCAGTAGAAATCGCAAATCTGGTAATCACGCAGCTTCTTGGTCTTCGCGGAGACGAGCACCCGAAGACGTTCAAGCGAGAGAGTGGGAACACTGTGGCTTTGGACGGAGCGCCACTTTGCGTCTGTGTACTCTTTCTGGTTGTAATAGAGGAAACGCAACTCTGGCACATGCTCAAATTGCATGCGGCTTACCTGCCCGGAAGGTGAACCTTCTAGTTTCGTTGCGATGGCGGCGAGCGCCTGAGCAACTGGCTCTAGCTCCTGAACTGGGCACTCCGGGTTGAAGTCCACCGACAGTTCAATGTGCCTCCCACCTGAAGAAAGATGTAGCGACTGAGCCCGTTCAAGAGTTTGCCGCCTACGCACACGCTGCACTTGCTCGCTCGCCGAATCTTTGCCACTGGCAAGGTAAAGGTTCGCGATCTCAACACCAATCGTTTGCGCGCCACGCACGATTACGTCTGGCCTGTCCGTGAATTCAAGATCACCGTCTGGCACTTCATAGTGCGACTGGAATAACTCAAAGTAATACCGTTCGACGTCTCGATTGCTTGGGCGGCTCATACTTTTGACGCAAGGCCTCTTCCAGAGCCTCCCAGGGCATTCGATCGGCAAGTACCACCAAAGGATGCCGACCATCCAGCATCGTAGCCAATGGATTACGAAAGGAATCAGGCGTATCCAGGCCACACCTCATGAATTCCCATCATATAGGAATTACTCTACACCAGTGCAGTAAAAATGGGGTAAAACGGGGTTAAATAAAAACCCCGGGACTGGCCGGGGGTTGATCGTGACCGCAGCAGGGGGGAACTCCCCTCGCCTCAGGTCTCGCTGGACTGACGTGCCCGGTTGATCAAATCACCGATGGTCTTTTTCGGAGCCAGGCTGTCTTCAGTTTCACGCGCTGCCGCCATGGCACTGCGATCATCCGATTCATCCTTGGCCTTGATCGAGAGGCTGATCACGCGCGACTTGCGATCGATGCCGATGATCTTGGCCTCGACTTCATCGCCGTCCTTGAAGAAGCGCGTGGCATCTTCGACGCGATCACGGCTGATCTCAGAAGCGCGCAGGCTGGCCTCGACACCATCCATGACCTCGACCGTCGCGCCTTTGGCGTCGACGCTCTTGACACGACCCTTGACGATAGCGCCCTTCTCGTACTTGCCGACGAAGTCATTGAACGGATCGCGATCCATCTGCTTGACGCCGAGGGAGATGCGTTCACGTTCAGGATCAACCGACAGAATGACCGCATCCAGGGTGTCGCCCTTCTTGTAACGGCGCACCGCTTCTTCGCCGCTCTCATTCCAGGAGATGTCGGAAAGATGGACGAGGCCATCGATGCCGCCATCGAGGCCGACAAAGATGCCGAAGTCGGTGATCGACTTGATGGTGCCACTGACCTGTTCACCCTTTTCGTGGTTCTTGGCGAACTCATCCCAGGGATTGGCCTTGCACTGCTTGATACCGAGGGAGATGCGGCGACGGTCTTCGTCGATGTCGAGCACCATGACCTCGACTTCCTCGCCGACTTGAACGATACGGTGCGGATGCACGTTCTTGTTCGTCCAGTCCATTTCCGAGACGTGCACGAGACCTTCGACCCCTTCTTCCAACTCGGCAAAGCAGCCGTAATCGGTGAGATTGGTGATGTGTGCCTTGACACGCGTACCGACGGGATAGCGCCGCACGATGTCCAGCCAGGGATCTTCGCCGAGCTGCTTCAGGCCCAGGCTGACACGGTTGCGCTCACGATCGAACTTGAGCACTTTGACCTGCACTTCCTGACCCACTTCGACGATTTCGTTCGGGTTTTTGATGCGCTTCCAGGCCATATCGGTGATATGCAGGAGGCCGTCGATACCACCGAGGTCGACGAAAGCGCCGTATTCGGTGAGGTTCTTGATGATGCCACGCACCACCTGACCTTCCTGGAGGTTTTCCAGCAGCTGTTCACGCTCGGCGGAAGACTCGGCTTCCATGACGGCGCGACGCGACACAACGACGTTATTGCGCTTGGCGTCGAGCTTGATCAGCTTGAATTCGAGTTCGCGGCCTTCCAGATGCGAGGTGTCGCGAATGGGGCGAATATCGACCAGCGATCCCGGCAGGAAGGCGCGGATCGAGCCTATATCGACGGTGAAACCACCCTTGACCTTGCCCGAAATGATGCCGGTGACGATATCACCCGCTTCAAAGATGCGCTCCAGCTTGATCCAGGTCTCGGCACGCTTGGCCTTCTCACGCGACAGCTGGGTCTGACCGAGGCCGTTGTCGAGAGCGTCGACGACGACGTCGACCTGATCGCCGACCTTGATCTCAAGTTCGCGGCGATCGTTGAGGAATTCTTCGCGAGCCACCACGCCTTCCGACTTCAGGCCGGTATCGACGACGACCCAGTCATCATCGATGGCGATGACGGTACCCTGAATCAGGGCGCCTTTTTCGACGTCGAGATCCTTGAGGCTATTTTCAAAGAGAGAGGCAAAAGATTCGGACATGATCACAACCTGCGGCTTCTGGTGCCGCTTCACCTGGCCTGCAGGTCACCTCTGCAGGGTTCTTCAAATATGACGATCCGCCCACCTCATGGTGACGGGTTGACGGATCATTCCTGCCTGGGAGTCAGGCACGCAGACGCGCTGCCAGCACCGGATGCTGGCGGGCCTTATCGAGAATATGACGCACGACGTCATCGGCCGACATCTGCGTGCTATCCAGTTGGATGGCATCTTCAGCAGGGCGCAAAGGCGCTACAGCCCGCCTGATATCGCGCTCATCGCGCGCGCGTATATCCTCGGTAAGGGCGGCAAGGCTAGCACCAAAGCCTTTATCAAGCAACTGGCGATAGCGTCTTTGTGCGCGTTCTTCAGCACTGGCGGTGAGGAAGACCTTGAGGCAGGCGTCCGGGAAAACTACCGTTCCCATGTCGCGGCCATCGGCGACGAGGCCGGGTGCTTCGCGAAAGGCGCGTTGCCGATCGAGCAAGGCCAGGCGAACATCCGGCAGTGCCGCCACCAGCGAAGCGGCGCGGCCACAGTCTTCCGTGCGCAGGACCTGAGTGACGTCCTCACCTTCGAGGATGATACGTGTCACACCGGCGGCATCGCCGCTGAACTGCACGTCGAGATGTGCCGCCAGCACCTGCAAAGCCTGGGCATTGTCGAGGGAGACGGCGTGATGTTGCGCCGCCACGGCGAGTACGCGATACAAAGAGCCGCTATCGAGGACATGGAAGCCCAGCGCCTGCGCCAGGCGATGAGCCACCGTGCCTTTGCCTGAGGCGGTGGGGCCATCCAGCGTCAAGACCGGCGGCAAAGCCTTGGCCACTTGTGGCTTTTCTACTTCCCTACTCATCAGCCCATTCCTCGACCCGCTTGCAGTCGTTCTATCCAGCGTGCTCTGTGCGCCGCTTTTTATAGAAAGTTCATGACATTTGCAAGCGCGCTCTGCTTCATGATTCTGCACTGAGCACTTGCAGGCCGAGGCCGAGCTCGCGGGCCATATCGGCAAAACCTGGAAAACTGGTCGCAACGTTGGCACAGTCGGCGATCAGAATACCGGCTTCGGCACGCAAGGCAGCGACCGCGAAAGCCATGGCGATACGGTGATCGCCGTGACTGTCGATGCGCCCGCCGGCGATGCGCCCGCCATCGATGATCATGCCATCAGCGGTAGCCTGTGCTGCCACCCCCAGTGCTTGCAGCCCCTCGGCCATGACCTGGATACGATCAGATTCTTTGACGCGTAATTCTTCGGCGCCGCGCAGGATAGTGCGACCCTCGGCACAGGCGGCGGCGACGAAGATCACCGGAAATTCATCGATGGCGAGAGGGACCAGCTCGAGCGGGATATCGATACCGCGCAAAGGAGCATGACGGATGCGCAGATTTGCCACCGGTTCGCCAGCGATTTCGCGTTGCTCAAGCATCTCGATATCGCCGCCCATGAGGCGCAGGATATCGATGATGCCGGTGCGTGTCGGATTGATACCGACATGTTCGAGGAGAAGTTCCGAACCCGGGGCGATGCTGGCGGCGACCATGAAAAAAGCAGCGGAAGAGATGTCCGCCGGCACATCGATCTGCGTCGCCTGCAGGTGCCCGCCACCGCGCAGACGGATGCAGTCATCCTGGCGCTCGACGGCGTAGCCAAAACCACGCAACATGCGCTCAGTATGGTCGCGCGTCGGCGCCGGTTCGCGCACCGAAGTCTCGCCTTGCGCCCAGAGGCCGGCCAGCAGAATACCCGACTTCACCTGCGCCGAGGCGACCGGCATGTCGTAGTGACGGCCCTGCAGGGATTGCCCACCTTGAATGCGCAAAGGCGGCGTGCCGCGGTCACCCGTGGTATCGATATGCGCCCCCATCAGGGTCAAGGGTTGTGCGATGCGCTGCATGGGTCGGCGCGACAGCGAGGCATCGCCGGTGAGCACGCTATCAAAAGTCTGGCCACACAGCATGCCGCACAACAGGCGCATGGATGTCCCTGAATTACCGAGATAAAGGGGCGATGCAGAGGGTTTGAGCCCATGCAGGCCGACACCGTGAACACGCACATGACCATGCTCAGGTCCCTCGATCTGCACACCCATATCACGAAAGGCCTGCAAGGTCGACAAGGCGTCCTCGCCTTCGAGAAAACCATGCACGTCGGTGATACCCTCGGCGATGGCGCCAAGCATGATGCTGCGATGCGAGATGGATTTGTCGCCGGGCACGCGTGCCCGTCCTTGTACCCGGCCACCGGGTTGTACTTGAAATTCGATGTTCATCGCGCTCTTCGTCTTGGCATAGGCCGTTCCGGCCAGCATGTGGGAAAAGTGTTCTCGCGCCCGCTTGGCGCGACTGAAAATGCGCAGGAGTACCTCACCATCACCGGCGTCGATGGCCTGGCGCAGCTGATCGAGTCCGGTCTGAAAAAGATCGAGGGCAGCGTGCAAAGCGGGACGATTGCTCAAGGCGATATCATGCCACATGCGTGGATCACTGGCAGCAATGCGCGTGAAATCGCGAAATCCCCCCGCAGCGTAGCGGAAGATCTCGAGGTTTTCTGACTCACGTGCCAAGGTATCAACCAGGGAAAAAGCCAGCAGATGCGGTAAATGACTGGTCTTGGCGAGGACGCTGTCATGTGCGGCGACACTCATGCAGATGAGCTCGGCACCGGCACTGCGCCATAACCGTTCAACCGCGGCCACCGCACTCGCCTGCGTGTCTGGCAGCGGCGTCAGGATGACTTTGTGACGTCGAAAAAGGTCGGCATCACCAGCATCGACACCGCTGGTCTCAGCACCTGCGATGGGATGTCCGGGTACAAAACAGGGGGGCACTCGTCCGAGCAGACGCTGCACTTCATCGACGACGGCACCTTTGACGCTGCCGACGTCGGTCACCACGCTGTCCTCTGCCAGATGCGGTGCTATCGCCGCCAGCGTACTGGCGATGGCCGCCACCGGCATGGCGAGGACGACGAGATCACAGCCCGCGACTGCCGTGGCGAGATCGGCATAAGCATGGTCGATGATGCCGAGATCGAGGCCACGCTGCAAAGTCGCCGGGCGACTGCCGCTGGCGACGATCTCATCGGCCAAGTCCTGTGTGCGCAACAGTCGTGCCAGGGAGGATCCGATCAGACCAAGTCCAATGATCGCGACCCGCCGCCAGCGCTCCTGCCTCACGCCAGCACCTCGGCGAGCGCGCGCAGACAAAGATCATTCTCTGCTTCCAGTCCGACGCTGATACGCAGATGCTGCGGCAGATCATAGCCGGCCAAGGGGCGCACGATGACCCCGCGCGCAAGCAAGGCGGTGTAGACCGCCTGCGCTGGCCGAGCGAGGTCGACACAGAGGAAATTCCCCTGACTCGGCAATACTTTCAGCCCGAGATTCTGCAATCCGCGCTGTAACTGTGCCTTACCAGCGGCATTGACCTGGCGTGAACGCGCAACGAAGTCTTGATCAGCGAGCGCTGCCCGTGCTGCGACGAGGCCCAGGGTGCTGACATTGAAGGGTTGGCGCACGCGGTTGAGCAGATCGGCGATCGCCGGCGAAGACAGGGCGTAGCCGATGCGTAAAGCCGCTAGGCCATAGGCCTTCGAGAAGGTTCGGCAGATGATGAGGGCGGGAAATTCAGCGAGCCAGGCGGCCGCATCGACGCCCCCCTCCTCGGCATACTCGAGATAGGCTTCATCGAGGACGACGACGACATGCTCAGGCAAAGTGCGCATGAAAGTACGCAGCTGTGCCTGCGACAGACAGCTACCGGTGGGATTGTTGGGGTTGGCGATGAAGAGGATGCGCGTCTGTGCCGTGATCGCCGCCGCCATGCCGACGAGGTCATGGCCGTAGTCACGCGCAGGCACCACCACCAGCTCGGCACCGATGGCGCGCACGACCAGCCCATAGATGGCAAAGGCGTACTGCGCAACGATAGCAGCGTGCTCATGCGCCAAAAAAGTATGCGCGATGATCTCGAGCAGATCATTGGAACCATTACCCAAGGTCACCTGTTCCAGCGCCAAGCCGTGATGTTGGGCCAAAGCTGCACGCAATTCAAAGCCGGCGCCATCGGGATAGATGGCCAGCGTCGACAGGCAAGGCTGTAGTGCCTGCTGTACCTGTGGCGAGCAGCCGAGTGGATTCTCGTTGCTGGCGAGCTTGATCACCTGCTCCAGACCGAGCTCTCTTTGTAGTTCGCTGACCGGCTTACCCGGCTGATAAGGCTGCAGAGCGCGCACGCCTGGTAACGCCTGGCTTTGTGCATCAAAACCCATATTCACCTCGCTCAGAGTACGGCTCGTGGATAAGAACCGAGTACCTTGACATCCAGGGCGCACGCACGTATTTCGGCGAGCGCCTGTGCGACGGCGGGGTCTGATTCATGTCCTTCGAAGTCGATAAAAAAGACGTACGACCAAAGATGCTGGCGTGATGGTCGACTTTCCACCCGCGTCAGCGAGATGCCCTGGCGCGAGAAAGGCTCGAGCAGTGCGTGCAAGGCGCCACTACGATCATGCGTGAATACCAGAATCGAGGTCTTGTCACGACCACTGGCGTTCACTTGCTGGGCACCGATGATGAGAAAGCGAGTGGTATTATCCGGCTCATCCTCGATGCTTGGATGCAGGATGGTGAGACCATATAAGCTTGCCGCCATATCGCCGGCGATCGCCGCCGAATGCCACTCCCCCTGCACCCGACGTGCAGCTTCGGCGTTGCTCGATACGGCCACCTTCTCGACATTGGGATAGTGAGCATCCAGCCATTTACGACATTGCGCCAGCGATTGTTGGTGCGAATAAATGCGCGAGATGGCTGCGACACGCGTGACGTCGGCGACCAGAAGATTATGGTGGATGCGCAGCTCCACCTCACCGATGATGCGCAGCTGCGAACTCATGAAAGAGTCGAGGGTGTGGGTCACCACGCCCTCGGAGGAGTTCTCGACCGGGACGACGCCATAGTCGGCTGCGCCGGCCGTCACTTCTCGAAACACCTCATCGATACTGGCGAGTCCTTCTGTGCGCACCGAATGTCCGAAATGCTTGAGCGCCGCGGCTTGCGTGAAGGTGCCTGATGGACCAAGGAAGACGACGCGCAAGGGTTGTTCGAGCGCCAGACAGGCGGACATGAGTTCACGAAAGAGGCGTGCGATCTCCTCCTGCGGCAAGGGCCCGGGATTGTTGGCCATGACGCGCGACAGGACTTGCGCCTCGCGCTCCGGACGGTAGAACTGTAGAGGCTGCTCCCCCGCCGCTTTTTTCACCGCCGCCACTTCCTGAGCGCAGCGCGCACGACGACTGATCAGCTGAACGATCTCATCGTCGATGGCGTCGATCTCGTGACGTATCTGCTCAAGCGTGCGCATCGGCTCAGCCCATACGCTGCTGGAAATCACGCATGAACTCGACCAGAGCATCGACTGCCTCCAGACCTACGGCATTGTAGAGACTGGCGCGCATTCCGCCGACCGAGCGATGCCCGGCCAGATTGACCAAACCCGCCGCCTCAGCATCGCGCAGAAAGACCGTCTCGAGCTGGCTGTCGATGATGGTGAAAGGGACATTCATGCGCGAACGATAGCTGGGACTGACCGGATTGTGATAGAAGCCGCCACTATTTTCGATCATGCCATAGAGACGCTGAGCCTTCTCGCGATTGAGTTTCGCCATGCCCGGCAGGCCACCTTGATGTTTGATCCACTTGAACACGAGGCCGGCGAGATACCAGCTATAGGTCGGCGGCGTGTTGTACATCGACCCTTGGCTGGCGGCCACCCTATAGTCGAGCATGGTCGGTGTTCCTGGCAGGACCTCGCCGAGCAGGTCTTCACGCACGATGACCAGGGTCAAACCCGCCGGTCCAATGTTTTTCTGCGCGCCGGCATAGATCAGGCCAAAACGGCTGACATCGAGAGGCTCGCTGAGCAGGCTGGAGGAAAAATCAGCGACCAGAGGCGCGCTGACTTCCGGGATATAGTTGAACTCTACGCCATGGATGGTCTCATTGGGCGTGTAGTGAAGATAGGCAGCGTCATCGCTGAGCTGCCAAGTGTCGAAAGCGGGGACGGTACGAAAACCGTGCGCCTCATCCGTGGCGACGACGTTCACCTCGGCATATTTACGCGCTTCTTGCAGCGCCTTGCCCGACCACATGCCGGTATGGACGAGGTCGATTTTGCGCTGACCGCGCAGGAGGTTCATCGGCACCTGGGCGAACTGCAGGCTGGCGCCACCTTGCAGAAATAGTACTTTGTAATGTTCCGGTAGATTCAGCAACTCGCGCAGATCGCGTTCTGCCTGTTCAGCAATAGCGATAAAGTCGGTGCCGCGATGGCTCATCTCCATCACCGACAGACCACGTCCCTTCCAGCTCAGCAGATCATGCTGAGCTTCGCTGAGCACTGCCTGCGGCAAAGCCGCCGGTCCTGCACAAAAATTATGCACGCGCATGCTTGCAGTTTCCTCACTCGACAATAAGTTCATTCAGGATGACTGACTTCACTGATCTCATCCATATCCTCCTCGTCGGCGTCATCCTCGACCGGCACGACGCCGATGAGTTGCTCCTCCTCGGCGAGGCGAATCAAGGTCACGCCTTGCGTATTGCGTGACACGATGGAGACCTCGGCGACACGGGTACGCACCAGCGTCCCCTGATCCGAAATGAGCATGAGCTGGCCTTGACCATCCGCGGCGACCGGTACGGCGGCGACCAGGGCGCCGTTGCGTTCCGATGTCTGAATAGCGATGACCCCCTTGCCGCCACGACCGTGCAGAGGGAACTCTACCAAGTCGGTGCGCTTGCCATAGCCCTTGGCACAGGCGGTGAGGATCTGTGCATCTGCTGCCGGCACCAGGAGTGAAACGATACGCCGTCCTGGTGGCAGGGTCATACCACGCATGCCCATGGCCTGGCGCCCGAGACTGCGCACCTCCGACTCGGCGAAGCGCACCGCTTTGCCCTCATCGCTGAACAGCATGATCTCACGTTGTCCGTCGGTCAGGGCGACGCCGACGAGGCTGTCACCCTCACTCAGGTTGATCGCAATCAAGCCACTCGAGCGTGGCCGCGAGAACTCAGTGAGATCGACTTTTTTCACCGTGCCATCGCCCGTCGCCATGAAGACAAACTGGCCCTGCGCATAGTCGCGCAGGGGCAAGATGGCAGTGATGCGTTCGCCGCTTTGCAAGGGCAGGATGTTGACGATGGGTTTGCCCTTCGATGCGCGACCTGCTTGCGGTATCTCGTAGACCTTGAGCCAGTAGACTTTGCCGACGCTGGTGAAACACATGACCGTGGCATGCGTGCTCACCACGAGAAGATGCTCGATAAAGTCCTCATCTTTCACAGCCGTCGCCGACTTGCCACGACCGCCGCGCTTTTGTGCGCGATAGTCGGACAGTGGCTGGGTTTTGGCGTAACCGGCGTGCGACAGGGTGAGGACGACGTCTTCCTCGGCGATCAGATCCTCCATCGACAAGTCGAGACGGGAGGCGATGATCTCGGTGCGCCGGGCATCACCGTAGAGAGACTTGACCTCTTCCAGCTCAGTACGGATGACCGCCACCAGACGCGCCGGCTCAGCCAAAATGAGCGCCAGCTCGCGGATTCTTTCTAAAATCTCGCGATACTCCTGCACCAGCTTATCTTGTTCAAGTCCGGTCAGGCGGTGCAGGCGCAGATCGAGGATGGCCTGCGCTTGCTCGACCGACAAGCGATAACCGTCATCACCAAGACCGCGATCCGCCGGCAAGGTCTCCGGGCGGCAGGCGTCGCGGTCACCAGCGGCTTCGAGCAGGGTCAGCACCAATCCTGGTGCAAAAACACGCGCCAGCAGGCGTTCCCTGGCCTCGCCGGGGCTGGGGGAAGTCTTGATCAGCTCGATGACTTCGTCGATGTTAGCCAGCGCTACTGCCTGCCCTTCGATAATGTGGCCGCGATCGCGCGCCTTACGCAGTTCGAAGACGGTCCTGCGCGTCACCACTTCACGGCGGTGGCGCAGGAAGGCGGCGATGAATTCATGCAGATTGAGGGTGCGTGGCTGGCCATCGACCAGTGCCACCATATTCATGCCGAATACCGACTCCATCGGCGTCTGTGCGTACAGGTTGTTGAGCAGAACTTCCGCCATCTCGCCGCGCTTGAGCTCGATGACGATGCGCATACCATCTTTGTCCGACTCATCACGCAAGCCATCGGGAGAGATACCCTCGATCTTCTTTTCCTTGACCAGCTCAGCGATTTTCTCGATCAAGCGCGCTTTGTTGACCTGATAGGGAATCTCGGTGACGATGATGGTCTGGCGGTGCGTCTTCTCATCCGTTTCGATCTGCGCGCGCGCGCGCACATGAATACGCCCACGTCCAGTACGATAGGCCTCGACGATGCCGGCGCGACCATGAATGATGCCACCGGTAGGGAAATCTGGGCCGGTGACGAACTGCATCAGATCATCGACGCTGAGATCTTCTCGATCGAGCAGAGCCAGACAGGCGTCGACCACTTCACGGAGATTGTGCGGAGGAATATTGGTCGCCATGCCGACAGCGATGCCGGAAGATCCATTGACCAGAAGGTTGGGGATCTTGGTCGGCAAGACGGCGGGAATGAGCTCGGTATCGTCGTAATTGGCGACCCAGTCAACGGTCTCCTTATCGAGGTCGGCGAGAAGCTCGTGCGCCATCCGCGCCATCCGCACTTCGGTATAGCGCATGGCCGCTGGTTCATCACCGTCCACCGAGCCGAAGTTGCCCTGACCATCAACCAGCAGATAGCGTAGGGAAAAGGGTTGCGCCATGCGCACGATGGCGTCATAGACGGCCGAATCACCATGCGGATGATACTTACCGATGACATCACCGACGACACGTGCCGATTTCTTATAGGGCTTGTTCCAGTCGTTGCCCAACTCATGCATGGCAAACAAAACCCGCCGATGCACGGGTTTCAAACCATCACGAACATCTGGGAGGGCGCGACCGACGATCACACTCATAGCATAATCGAGGTAGGACTGCTTCAGCTCATCTTCGATCGCGACCGGCGTGATCTCTTTGGCGAAATCGCTCATGAAACTCCTCAGTAACATCGCGGGGATGGGAAAAGCCCATCCGGTCCCTCAGATCCAAGCTTGCGATGATAACACATGCACACCCGCCTGCCAGATCCCCAAGGAGCAGCTCCATGATCGGGGTGGCTGGTGTCGGAAGGGGAAAGAAACAGAAAAAGACCAAGAGACTGTACAGAAGGCGTCCCATCAGGTGGGGGCTACCAGGATGCGGCGACATCATCTTCACGCAAGCCGAGGGGGGGATGGCTTCCCCTCCCCGGCATACATCCATTTACTCGGTGATCGCGCGAATTTCGGCGAGCAGCTTCTTCTGTTGTTCACTCGGGCGCGCCGACTGCATCGCCATGAGCTTGGACATGTCGCCTTCGACACGGATCTGCCCGCTCATAAAGCCCTGCATGCCCGCCGACTTGTCGTCTTCGACGAAGATGCGGCGTGCCAGATCGACAGGCAAACTCATCTTGGTCGAACCCTGTGAATTGTGACCCTGCTCGAAGCGGCCACCATTCAAGCACATGTCGACCTGACCCTGAGCCGTTCCCGATACGCTGATGTTGAGGATGATGCTGGCGAGGCTCGCCGGCACTTCAAGGTTGCCCGACAGTTGCGTCAATTTTTCAACTTCCGCAAACCATTCATTCGATAGAAAAACCGCCATCACACTCTCCTTATATGTAGGGTGCCGCACGCGAGCTGCACGGGCTTCGGTACTGTTCCCAAGACTTCAGGCATCCGCAAGCCCGGCCCGCCGCTACCATATGCCAAGCTATCCGGGGACGCAAGCACATCGACGAAGCTCAGGCGTGGCAGGCGACGAGCGCGCAAAATTCTCATACCCGCAGGCCGATTTTCGTAGCATAATGTCCGGCCTCGACAGTGCAATGGTTTTTCTCGGTCGCTGCATTGACCTGAGACAAGATTACAAACCTTGCCCAAAGCGACTATCCTGCTGTGGATGATAGGTTTTTTCATCGACGCAAGAAAAAGTTGCTAGTGCTCGAGATGGGGCGCTCTCATGCTTATTTCAAAGGAAGCCGTTATGTCACATAGTCCTGCCGCCGCTGCTGCGGTGACTGAGTACGACCTCTCAGTCATCCGAAAATTTGCCATTATGACCGTCGTCTGGGGTGTCATCGGTATGGCCGTCGGGGTGTATATCGCCTCTGAACTGGCTTGGCCGGCCCTGAACCTCGATCTACCCTGGATCTCTTTTGGTCGTTTGCGCCCTATTCACACCAACATCGTCATCTTCGCATTTGGCGGCTGCGGCCTCATGGGTACCTCGCTGTATGTCGTGCAGCGCACCTGTCAGACGCGGCTGTTCGCTCCCGCCCTCGCCAACTTTGTCTTCTGGGGGTGGCAGGCGATCATCGTCGCTGTCGGTATCACCCTGGCGCTCGGCTTTACGCGCACCAAGGAGTACGCTGAGCCGGAATGGCCCATCACCATCGCCATCGCCATCGTTTGGGTCGCCTACGCCATCGTCTTCTTCGGCACCATCGCCAAGCGCAAGACGTCGCACATCTACGTGGCCAACTGGTTCTACGGCTCCTTCATCATCACCGTCGCCCTGCTGCACATCGTCAATGGCATGAGTATGCCGGCGACCCTATGGAAGTCTTACTCGATCTATTCTGGTGCCCGCGATGCCATGGTGCAGTGGTGGTACGGTCACAATGCTGTCGGCTTTTTTCTCACCGCCGGCTTCCTCGGCATGATGTACTACTTCGTGCCCATCCAGGCGCAAAGACCGGTTTACTCCTATCGCTTGTCCATCGTGCACTTCTGGGCACTCATCGCCATCTATATGTGGGCCGGTCCGCATCACCTGCACTACACCGCCCTGCCTGACTGGACGCAATCCCTCGGTATGGTCTTCTCCCTCATCCTCCTGGCACCTTCCTGGGGTGGTATGATCAATGGCGTCATGACCTTGTCCGGAGCCTGGGACAAACTACGCACCAATCCGATTCTGCGATTCCTGATTGTCGCTCTATCCTTTTACGGCATGTCGACCTTTGAAGGTCCCATGATGGCGATCAGGTGGGTGAATGCCCTCTCCCACTATACCAACTGGACCATCGGTCACGTCCACTCCGGTGCTATGGGCTGGGTGGCCATGGTCACCATCGGCGCTATTTACACCATGGTGCCTCGTATCTTTGATCGCGACTGCATGTATTCGACGCGTCTGATCAATGTGCACTTTTGGCTTGCCACCTTGGGCGTCGTTCTTTACATCGCCTCGATGTGGATCGCCGGCCTGACACAGGGGCTGATGTGGCGTGAATACAATAACGATGGCACGCTCGCCTATAGCTTCGTTGAAGTGGTCAAGGCCATGCATCCTTATTATGTCGGCCGAGTCGGTGGTGGCGTGCTGTTCCTGACTGGTATGCTGCTCATGGCCTACAACGTCACGCAGACCATCATCAAGGCTACGCCGGCCGACCGCCCGGTCGAGTAAAGGAAGGGGAATACCATGGCTTTTTCACATGACACCATTGAACGCAAACTCCCCCTGCTGATGATCCTGATGGCCCTGGCGGTCAGTTTTGGCGGCTTGGTCGAGATCGTCCCACTGTTTTTCGAGAAGGATGTGACGCAGCCGATCGCCGGCTTGCAACCCCTGACGCCATTGCAGCTTGCTGGTCGCAACATCTATCAGCGTGAAGGCTGCTTCTACTGCCATAGTCAGATGATCCGAGCCTTGCGCGCTGAAACGGAGCGCTATGGGCACTATTCGGTGGCCGGCGAATCGGTTTACGACCATCCCTTCCTCTGGGGGTCGGAGCGGCAAGGCCCGGATCTCGCCCGCGTTGGCGGCAAATACTCCGACGACTGGCATTATGCACATCTGCACAATCCGCGTGATGTCGTCCCGGAGTCGATCATGCCGTCTTATCCCTGGCTCGATGCGACAGCTTTGAACTATCAGGACATCCCGGCTGATATGAAGGCTCTGCAGCGCGTCGGCGTCCCTTATACCGACGCCCAGATTCAAGGCGCGATCAGCGAGCTCGATGGCGTCAAGAGCGCGCATAACGGGCATCTGACCGAAGCGGATGCCCTTGTTGCCTATCTGCAGCAGCTGGGACTCGTCCTCAAGGACAAGAGGTGAGCCATGAGTCTTGGAGCTATGAAAACGATAGGCCTGTTGCTGGCCATGCTGGGCTTCGCCCTGATCTGCTGGTGGGCCTATGCCCCCAGCAACCGCAAGCGTTTTGATGAGGACGCCATGCTACCTTTTGTCGATGAAAAGAAGTCGGGAGGAATCAGCCATGAGTAGTTTTTGGAGTGCATGGATCGACGTCATCGTGATGTTCAACATCCTTGGCTGCGCAGCCCTGCTCTGGTGGACCCGGCGCATGCCGATCGAGCACGAAGCCAGTGACGGCACGACCGGTCATGAGTACGATGGTATCCGTGAGTTCAATAATCCGCTACCGCGCTGGTGGATGTGGATGTTTGTCGGCACCATCCTTTTTGCTCTGACCTACCTCGTCTATTTTCCCGGCCTTGGCAATTATCCTGGGCTTTTGCATTGGACTGAAGTCAAGGAACATGACGCCGACGTCGCTGCTCTCGATGCCCAATATGGTCCGATGTACAAGGCCTTCTACGCACAATCGATCCCGCAATTGACGCAAAATCCGCGTGCGATGCGCATCGGTCAGCAGTTGTTTCTCAATAACTGTGCTGTCTGTCATGGCTCCGATGCGCGTGGTGCGCGCGGTTTTCCGAATCTGACCGATCAGGACTGGCTGTACGGCGGCCAACCCGAGAACATCGAGCAATCGATTCTCTATGGCCGTCAGGGCGGCATGCCGACCTGGGGTCCCATCCTGGGCGCGGAAAAGATCAAGCAAGTCGCCAACTACGTCCTCTCCCTGTCGGGGCGCAAAGTCGATGATGCGCTAGCGGCTCAAGGCAAGCTCGTCTTCCAGAGCAACTGTGTCGCCTGTCATGGTCCGGATGGTCATGGTAATACCATGATCGGTGCGCCCAATCTGAGTGATACCATCTGGCTCTACGGTGGCTCAAAAGCCACGGTCATTCAGAGCATCACCGAAGGGCGTCGTGGTCGTATGCCGGCCTGGAAGGATCGTCTCGGTGTCGAGCGCGTGCATCTGCTCGCCGCTTATGTTTATAGCCTGTCGCACGGCAACACGCCGTAAGTCCGGCTGGCATCACGCCGTACCCGTTGGGGTACGGCGTGATGGAGAGGCTTTTCAATAGCTGTAACAAGGACGCCGGCTACTGAAAACCCTTTTTTGGCATGAGGTCGCAAGAAGAAATGTCAACGAAAATCCCTACCCATGATCATTCTCCGGACGCCACCGTTCAACTCTACAGCAAACGTACCAAGATCCATCCAAGATCCATCCAGGGACGCTTTGAAGTCTTACGCAAGCTCGGCGCCTATGGCTTCTTGCTGCTCTTCGTAGGCGTCGCCTGGATTCAGTGGCAAGGCCGCCAGGGTCTACTCTTCGATCTTCCGCATCGCCGCTTTTATCTCTTTGGCTTGACTATCTGGCCACAGGATCTGATTCTCCTGTCCTGGTTTTTGATCATCGCCGCTTTTGCACTGTTCGCCGTCACCGTCTTTGCCGGCCGTGTCTGGTGTGGCTATACCTG
>JAKBFV010000035.1 GCA_021833365.1 Pseudomonadota bacterium
CCCGCCTGGACGGCGCCATCCACCTGCGTCGCCTGCTCATCGGCGAGCGCGCTGCGGTGTGTCTGCAGATCGCGGCGGGTGAGGCTGGAGGCGAGGCGACGACGCGCATCCTCGGCCTCACGTAGGGCATTCAGGGCGCTCTGCCGATAGCGCGCCACACTTTCTTCGTAAGCGGCGCGTGCCTGTGCATTCAGAGCTTTACGCTGACCAGCGTCGAAGAGGGTGACCAGGGAGCTGGCACCGAGCGACCACAGTTCGCTCGGCACATCGAACAGGTCTTGCGGTGAGCCGCTTTCGAAGCCGGCGCCGGCGCTGAGCTGGAAGCGCGGAAAATAGGCGGTGCGGGCGAGGCCGATCTGCGCCTCGGCGACCTGCAGCAGGTGACGGGCGCGGGCGACGTCAGGCCGGCGGGCGAGGACGCTGGCCGGCAGGCGGTCGCGCATCTGCACGTTCGGCAGCTGTGCCGCCAGTTTCGGCTGAAAACTGCCAGCGGCATGCCCGAGCAGGAGGGCGATGGCGTGTTCCTGCACGGCGATGTCGGCATTGAGCTGGTCGAGATTCTGGCGATCGGCGTCGGCGGCACTGGCAGCGGCATCGACGGCGCTGATCACCGTGGCACCGTGTTCGAAGTCACTGCGCACGAGCTCGGCATAGCGACGGCTGTCGGCGACCTGGGCCTGCAGAAGCGCCTGCATCTGATGATCGGCGAGCAGACCGATATAAGCCTGGGCGAGTTCGGCCTGCAAGCTCAGGCGCAAGGCGTGCAGATCGTCTTCGTCGGCGCGCCACAGGCTATGCGCGATGCGGATCTCATCGTGCAGGCGGCCAAAGACGTCGGGCTCCCAGCTGAGCGCGAGCGCCAACTGCTGATCGGTGTAGCGATAAGGAAAGCCGGGATAGTAAGTGGCGCGCGTGCGCGACAGCTGTTGATTGCTGGCGCCGGCGGCGAGATCGAGCTGTGGCCAGAGCGTCGCCTGTTGCCCCTGCAGCAGCGCCTGGGTCTGTTCGACGTGATGCAGCTGGGCGACGAGATCCTGGTTGCCCTGCAGGTGTTGTTCGAGAGCGTCGAGCTCGGCGTCATGGAAGCCTTGCCACCAGGGTGGCTCCTGTCCCGGCGTCGCGCTGACCGCGACGAAGCGCGGATCGACGCTGAAGTGCGTCGGCAGTGGCAGCGATGGCGTGTCGGTATGCCGTGGATCGAGCGAGCAGGCGGCCAGGGTCAGGGCCAGGACGGCGAGGCTGAGATGCCTCATGGCGTCTCTCCAGTCTTGTCGTCCTGGCGGTGGCCGACGATGTGTACGGCTTCGCCCTCGCTGATGGCGTCGCTCGGATTGTCGATGACCGTGGTGTGGGCGTCGAGGCCGTGCAGGATCTCGATGCTCTTGCCAAAATCACGACCCGCGCTCAGACGCAGCAGATGCACGCGCTGCTGGGCATCGACGCTGGCGACCTGGAGGTCGCGGCCACGGAAAATGAGGGCGGTGATAGGGATCTGCAAGCCTTGCCCCTGCTGCGAGGAGAAGCGCACCTGCACATAGTCGCCGGGGCGCAGATGTTCGCCGGGATGATCGACACGCAGCTCGACCTGACGCGTGCGTTGCTGTGCATCGAGGCCGGCGGCGACCTGGATCACCTGCGCAGGCAAGGTCTGACCAGGCGACTGCGGGCAGCTCAGGGTCACCGTATCACCGACGTGGATGAGATCGCTCCAGGCTTGCGGCACCGCACTGAAAACGCGTAAGGCCGAGGTCTGGGTGAGGTGGAAGAGCGGGTGCAAGGTGTCGGCGACGGCGAGGTCGCCGACGTCGATCAGGCGTGCCGAGATCTCGCCATCGAAAGGCGCGACGATGCGCTCGTAGGACTGCTGAGCGAGCAGGGTGTGCAGGTGTTCACGGCTCGACTCGGTCAAGCTCAGGCTGGTCGCCCAGGCGCTCTCCTTGTCCTCGAGATCCTGCAGCGACACGGTATGGGTGTGGTAGAGCTGGCGCCAGCGTTCGAGGGTGAGTTGTGCCAGCTGCGCACGCGTCATCGCCGTTTGCAGATCGGCTTCAGCCTGCTGCACTTGGGTGTCGAGCTCAGGCACGCGCAGTGTCGCCAGCAGCTCGCCGGCGCGGACATGGTCACCGATGTCATGTGTCCAGGTGCGCACATAACCGGAGATGCGTGCATCGACGTCGGCGTCATGCCAGCCGACGGCGCTCCCGGGCAGATCGAGGTGACGCGTCTGCGTCATCGTCTGCGGCGTCAGCACGATGACCGGCATCACCGCGGCAGCATGGGCCTCGCCCTGCAAGGCGCGCAGATGATGGCGGCGCTCGTTCATGCCGGCGACGGCGACGGCGAGCAGCAACAGGGTGATGAGGGCGCTGGGACGGAGCAGGCGCTGCCGGACGGTCATGGGGCACTCCTGGAACGGCTGTGGAGAGAAGCGAAGACGAGGGGAACGAAACTCAGGGTGGCGATGGTCGCCAGGATGAGGCCGCCGATGACGGCGCGTCCAAGCGGCGCGTTCTGTTCGCCGCCTTCACCCAGGCCTAAGGCCATCGGCAACATGCCGATGATCATCGCTAGGGCGGTCATCAACACCGGGCGCAGACGCGTCGTGCCGGCGTGCAGGGCGGCGGTCGGCGCATCATCACCGGCGAGCAGACGCTCACGCGCAAAGCTGACCACGAGAATGCTGTTCGCCGTCGCCACACCGATGCACATCAAGGTGCCGGTCAGGGCCGGCACGCTCATCGTCGTACCGGTGATGAAGAGCATCCAGATGATGCCGGCCAAGGCCGCTGGCAGGGCGCTGATGATGATGAAGGGATCGAGCCAGGACTGGAAATTGACGACGATGAGCAGATAGACGAGGACGATGGCGGCGAGGATGCCCAAGGCTAGATCATGAAAGGCGGCATGCATGGTCAACACCTGGCCGTGCTGGGTGAGGCTGCTGCCTTTGGGCAGAGGCGGCAGGGTGCGCACGACGGCGTCGACATCGTGTGCGACACTGCCGAGGTCGCGCTGCCAGGTCGAACCATAGATGTCGAAGACGGGTTTGACGTTGTAGTGGCTGACCACGGCAGGTCCGCTAGCGCGCTCGAAGCTGGCGAGGTTGGCGAGCAGTTGCATCGGGCTGGCACCATGGCCGGTCACCGGCATGGCTTGCAGATCCTTGAGCGACTGCATGCGATACTCCGGTGCCTGCGTCGTCAGCAGATACTGGACATGGGTTTTCGGGTCGAGCCAGAACACCGGTTGCGTCTGCATGCTGCCGGACAGGGTGATGAGCAGGCTCTGCGCCACGTCGTTTTCGGTCAGACCCAGGCTCAAGGCGCGATCACGATCGACCTTGACCTTGATCTCGGGATAGTCATAGCGCTGCTGGATGCGCAGATCGACCAGCCCCGGCACTTTTTTCAGCGCCGCCAGCAGACGATCCGCATATTGACGGTCGGCTTCGACCTTGAAGCCGGCGATCTGCAGGTCGATCGGCGCCGGCAGCCCAAAGTTGAGGATCTGGCTGACGATGTCGGCGGGTAAAAAGCTGAACTCGGTGTCTGGGAAGCGGGTCGGCAGCTGTTGGCGCAGAGCCGCGATATAGTCGGCGGTCGGCGCATGTCCGGGACGCAGAGAGATCATGATGTCGGCGTCACCAGGGCCGATCGGCGCTGAGGTGCTGTAGGACAGATTGATGCCGCTGTAAGGCAGGCCGATATTGTCGACGAGGCTGTCGATCTGGTCGGCCGGGATGACCTTCTTCACCGCCGCCTCGACCTCGTCGCAGAGCTCGGCGGTCTGTTCGATGCGCAGGCCGGTGCGGGCGCGTAGATGCAGCTTGATCTGTCCGGTGTCGACGGCGGGGAAGAAGTCGCTGCCGAGGCCTGGCACCAGCAACAGGCTGCTCAGCATGAGCAGGGCAAAGAGTGTCAAAGTTCGGCGCCGTGCCTGCAGAGCGCGCTGCAGGGCGTGCTGATAGCGAGTGCGCAGACGATCGAAACCGTGTTCGAAGGCGAGCTGGTAGCGCTGCAGCCAGCCGCGCGTCGTCGCGACCTCTTGCTGATGTGGCTGCAGCCAGTATTGCGCCAGCGTCGGCACCAGGGTGCGCGACAGCAGATAAGAGGCGAGCATGGCGAAGATCACCGCCTCGGCCATAGGCACGAAAAGGAAACGGGCGACGCCGCCGAGCAGGAACATGGGCACAAAGACGATGCAGATGCACAGGGTCGAGACCAGGGCGGGGACGGCGATCTGGTGCGCGCCATCGAGGATGGCGTCGTGTACCGACTTGCCTTGCTCGAGATGCCAGTTGATATTCTCGATGGCGACGGTGGCGTCATCGACGAGGATGCCCACCGCCAGCGCCAATCCGCCCAGGGTCATGATATTGATGGTCTCACCGAGCAGGCTGAGACAGACGATGGAAGCGAGCACCGACAGCGGGATGGACAGGGCGATGATCAGGGTGCTGCGCCAACTGCCGAGAAAGAGCAGGATCATGGCCGCGGTGAGCAGCGCGGCGATCATGCCTTCGCGCACCACCCCGTGAATGGCGGCGCGCACGAACACCGACTGATCGGCGAGGGGGCTGATCTGTAAGGCGGCGGGCATATCCTTGCGCAGCTGCGGCAACATCGCACGGATACTGTCGACGACGTTCAAGGTCGAAGCCGAACCGGTCTTGAGCACGCTCATCAACACGGCGCGATGGCCGTTCATGCGCACAATATTGGTCTGTGGCGGGAAGCCATCGCGGACGTGAGCGACGTCAGCGAGGCGGACGAGTGAACCATCCACATACTTGATCGGCAGACGATTGAGTTCATCGATGCCGACCGGGCTGGCGTTGAGCTCGATGAAATACTGCAGATCATCGATCTTCTCCGTGCCGGCGGGAATGATCTGGTCCTGAGCGACGATGGCCTGGCTGACGTCGGCGGCCGACAGACCGAAGGTGCGCAGTTTGTCGGGATCGATGTCGACCTGCACCTGACGCTGTGTGCCGCCATAGGGCCAGGGCAGGGAGACTCCGGCGATGGTGCTCAGCGGTGGACGTAGAAAGTTGTTGCCGAGATCGAAGAGCTGCGCCTGCGACAGGCTGGCACTGGCCAGCGCCAACTGCAGGACGGGCACGCTCGAAGCGTTGTAGGCGAGGATGAAAGGCGGAAAGGTGCCAGGCGGCATCTGGCGCAGCAGGGTCTGCGAGATCGAAGTGATCTGCGCCACCGCCAGATCCTCGTTGACGTGCGGCTGGAAGTAGTATTTGACGACGGCGATGCCATTGAGAGAGTTGGACTCGACGTGCTCGATGTCATTGACCGTGGTGGTGGCGACGCGCTCGCTGAAGGAGACGACACGGTCGGCCATGTCCTGTGGCGGCAGACCATTGTAGTTCCAGACCACCGCCACGACCGGAATACGGATGGTCGGGAAGATGTCGGTAGCGGTGGTCAGCAGGGCATAAGCCCCGGTCAGGAGTATGACCAGCGCCATGACGATGAAGGTGTAGGGTCGTCGTAGCGCCAGTTGTACGATCCACATAGGAAGCTCCGCGGCGAGGTCTCGTCGAGGGTAAGATCATACAGGAATAAATCATAAATTTCGATATGGAATCGCGGCGATCGGCTTCAAACCTCCGGTGTCAGGGCTTGGTCGCGCGTCTCTTTGAGGCGCAGGCAGGCGAGCAGAGAGAGGGTGGTGGCGGCGGCGAGGTAGCCGCCGACGGCGCCGAGGCCATGATGCAGGGCCAGCCATGTCGCCAGATAGGGGGCGAGGGAGGCGCCGAAGATGCCGGCGAGGTTGAAGGCGAGAGAGGCGCCGGTATAGCGCACCGGCGTCGGGAAGAGTTCGCTCAGCAGGGTGCCGACCGGGCCATAGGTCAGGCCCATGAGGGCAAAACCGAGGATGAGGGCGAGGGCGACGTGGTGTGCAAACAGCGTCCCCATGGCCAGACCATAGACGAGAATGGCCAGACCGATGGCGATCATCGTCGTGCGCCTTCCATAGCGCTCGGCGGCGTAAGCCGACAAGGGGATGGTCAGGGCGAAGAAGACGACGCTCAGCATCTGCAGGCGCAAAAAGGCGGCGCGGCCAAAGCCGAGATGACTGGTGCCCCAGGAGAGCGCGAAGACGGTCATGAGATAAAAAAGGGCAAAAGAGGGCAGGGCCAGCAGCGTACCGAGGAGGATACGGCGGCGATGCTGGCGTAGCACGGTGAGCATGGGGAAACGCAGACGTTGCTGCGTCGCGACGACCTGAGCAAAGACCGGCGTCTCCTGCAGTTGCAGGCGCACATAGAGGCCGAGGAGGACGAGCAGGCTGCTGGCGATGAAGGGAATACGCCAGCCATAGGCGATGAAGGCGTCGCCACCGAGGATCTCGTTCAGGGCAAGAAAGGTGGCCGAGGAGGCGATGAACCCGATGGGCGCACCGAGTTGCGGAAACATGCCATACCAGGCGCGTCGTCCGGGTGGTGCGTTCTCCGTCGCCAGCAGGACGGCGCCGCCCCATTCACCGCCGAGGCCGAAGCCCTGGCCAAAACGGCAGAGAGCGAGGAGCAGGGGCGCCCAGACGCCGAGACGGGCATAGCCGGGCAGCAGGCCGATGGTCACCGTCGACAGGCCCATGGTGAGCAGGGCAGCGACGAGGGTTGCCTTGCGACCGATGCGATCGCCGAGGTGGCCGAAGACGGCCGAACCGATGGGGCGGGCAAAAAAAGCGATGGCGAAGGTCGCCAGTGACTGCAGGGTCGCAGCATTAGCATCCGAGCTCGGGAAAAACAGATGCGGAAAGACCAGCACGGCGGCGGTGGCATAGATGTAAAAATCGAAGAATTCGATGCTGGTGCCGATCAGGCTGGCAAAAAGGATACGCAAAACATTGCGGGGGGGCGTGCTGGACATGGCGCTCTCATGGGCTGACAGGATCGGCGTGCCGATCGTGTCGGCAGCTGTCTTTTACCGCACCATGAGCGCGCTCGGCAAGCCGTTTCGCCACCTGTCCACCCGTCGGCCCCATCAGTCGCGGCGGCGACTATCCTGATACCGGGGGGCATGGCGCGGATGATCGAGGGCTCTTGACGACCTTGGCATGGGACTATAAAAAAACTATATTAAGACCTTCTCAGTCGGGATGATGATCATGCGTTACTCATCACAAGTCAAACCCATCAGCTACCTCAAAGCCAACGCTGCCGAGGTTCTGAAGCACCTCGCGGAGCAGCGTGAACCGATGGTCATCACCCAAAACGGCGAAGCCAAGGCTGTCCTGCAGGACGTCGCCTCGTTCGAAGAGACGCAAGAAACACTGGCCTTGTTAAAAATCCTTGCTCTGGGCCATCAGGATGTGGCCGCTGGCAGGGTCAAGCCTGTGGCTGACGTCGTTGCTCGCCTCCGCGCCAAGCGAGCCTCAACCTGATGGCAGGTGCCTCTGCCAAGTTTGAAGTCCTGCTCATCGCGGCGGCGGAGCAGGACTTGCAGGCCATCCACGACTACATCTGCGAATTCGACTGCGTGGCCAAGGCCAACGATGTGTTGGATGAGTTGATGGATGTTGTGGCGAGTCTGTCGGCATTCCCGGAACGCGGTAGCTATCCGAAGGAACTGGTCGGCCTTGGGATCAAAGAATACCGCCAGGCTTTCTTCAAACCCTACCGCGTGATCTACCGTGTCACAGGCAAGCAAGAGATGATTTACCTGATTTCTGACGGGCGCCGTGATATGCAATCCGTGCTCGCTCGCCGTCTCCTAGGTGCTTGACCCGCCGCCACCCGCACAGTGCTCATGAGCGTGAACAGCGAATTTGTTAAAAGAAAAAGCCAGCGTAAGGCTGGCTTCTTCAAATATGGGTGGCGGACGGTCGACCATGTGCCCGGGCCTCCCGAGTTTATGAGCACTTCTGTGGGCGCGAACGGGTGCAATCAGGCTTTGCGCTTCAGTCGCTCGACTTCAGCGTGGAAGGCCGGGGTCAGTTCCGCGATCAGGGATGCGATGTCGCGCACCTGATGTTGAACCGTCAGCACCGCGATGCCTTCCAGCACGAGGTCGTAGATCATGAAGTGCTGCCGCGCAGGAACCCTCAGAAACGGAGTTGGGCGGTACTGCCGCACGCGGCCCCCCGGTGTCAGGATGGTTGTCGCCCATGCCGAGCGATTCGCACCTGAAGGGGCTCCTGGATGCCTTGCGCGGGCTGATTCAACAGGGCCGCCAGCAAGCCTTGCGCGTCGTGGATATGGTGCAGGTGCAGACCTGCAGGGAGATCGGTCGCCATATCGTGGAGTTCGAGCAGGGTGGCGAGACGCGCGCAGCGTATGGCAAAAAGCTGCTACCACGATTGGCGGAAGCGTTGACCCGCGAGTTTGGCAGTGGCTTTGATGATCGTAATCTGCGCAACATGCGGGCGTTTTATCAGGCATTCCCAATTTGGCACGCAGTGCGTACCGAATTGGGCTGGATGCACTATCAGGCACTGCTGCGAGTCAGCAACAAGGAAGCACGATTGAGCGCCTGATGCGGCAGCTGGGCCTGCGGGGTGTGCGTCGCGGTAAGGTCGTACGTACCACGGTGCCCGACAAAGCCGTTCCCTGCCCACAAGACAAGGTCAACCGGCAATTCACGGCTGCCCGGCCTAATCAGCTGTGGGTGTCGGATTTCACCTACGTCTCCACGTGGCAGGGCTGGCTTTATGTGGCCTTTGTCATCGACGTCTTTGCCCGACATATCGTGGGCTGGCGCGTCAGCAGTTCCATGCAGACCGACTTCGTATTGGACGCCCTGGAGCAGGCCTTGTATGACCGGCAACCGGAGGACAGCGATGCGCTGATTCACCACAGCGACCGCGGACCGCAATATCTATCCCTCCGCTACACGGAGCGGCTGACCGAGGCTGGCATCGAGCCCTCGGTCGGCAGCAAGGGCGACAGCTACGACAATGCCCTGGCCGAGACCATCAACGGGCTTTACAAGGCAGAGCTGATCCACCGCCGCGCACCGTGGAAAACCAAGGAGTCGGTCGAGCTGGCCACCCTCAACTGGGTGCACTGGTTCAATCACCATCGCCTATTGGAACCCGTCGGGTATATACCGCCGGCTGAAGCTGAGGCAAACTACTGGCGGCAACTCGCCGGGCAGACCCAGGCCGAGGCCTTAACTTAAATGAAACGGCCTCCACGAAACCCGGGGCGATTCAGGGGCATGGTGATCATTGCACCAGATCTCGGTTGACCTGACAGTACCCCGGCGAAAGCGGGCATCCAGTGGAGGTGACACATGTCTTGGGCTGAATTCGGGATTCCCGCCTACGCGGGAATGACGCGGAGGTGGCAGGCATGAACCGCGACGCCATCGTGCAAATCCTGCAAAATCGCGTGCCAAACTTATTGGCGATTTATGCTTTCGGCAGCCGCGTGCAAGGCACGGCGGGCGCGGAAAGCGATCTCGATCTGGCGGTGCTGGTGGCGGGCTACGCCGAGCCGCTGGCATTGTGGCAGCTGGCGGGCGAGCTGGCGGAGCTGGTTGGCTGCCCCGTGGACTTGCTCGATCTGCGCGCAGCCTCGACGGTGATGCAGCATCAGGTCATCACCGGCGGCCAGCGCTGGTGGGCCCGGGATGCGCAGGCGGCGCTGTTCGAGGCCGCCGTGCTGAGCGAGAAGACGGCGCTGGACACGGCGCGCGCCGGGCTGCTGGACGATATTCGAAAGAAGGGAAAGGTTTATGGTCGATGATGTTCTGATCAATAAAGCCGCCACCATCGAGCGTTGCGTGGCGCGGGCGCGCGAGGAATATGCCCACGACCCCGTCACTTTTGCGGACGATTACACCCGCCAAGATGCGGCCATCCTGAATATTCAGCGCGCCTGCGAAGCGTCACTGGACATGGGGCAGCATTTGATCCGCCGCGAGAAGCTGGGCGTGCCGCAGAGCGCGCGCGATGTGTTTGTGCTGCTAGCGCAAGGCGGCTGGATCAGCGCGGCGCTGGCAGAGCGCCTCAAGCATATGGTTGGCTTCCGCAATATCGCCGTGCATGACTATCAGAGCCTGCAACTCCCGATCATGGTCGCCATCATCGAGTCGCACCTGGACGAATTTCTGCAATACAGCCAGGCTTTGCTGCTGCGCGATGCGGAGCGGACCGGTATTTGAGCATGACAGTACCCGCAAGCGTCATATCCCCGGAACCGCGCCAGTTCTGGCGTTTTGCGGGCAAGAAAAAGGCCGGATAAAAATCCGGCCTTTCAGGATTAGTGGCGTGCAGTTTACTACCGAACTACTCGCTATTGGGGCTAGTGAGTAAGTCTGCGGCCTCCTGCGGGTGATCTGCAATCCGATAGCCCATTGCCCGGTAGCCACGCTGCCGTTTTTCCCACATTCGAAGTAGTGCAGGGTGGCCAGTATCCACGAAGTCAATGATCCGCACGTCGGCCTTGCTGGCGTGCTCCCGGTGCAGGCGCCCGGCGTACTGCTGAAGGGTGCCTTTCCAGGAAACTGGCATGGCTAGGACCAGGGTGTCTAACGGTGGGTGATCGAAGCCCTCACCAACCAGCTTCCCAGTCGAAAGTAGAACGCGCGGCGCATCGGGCGGCAGTGCGTCCAGATCTGCAACCAGCGCCGATCGCTGCTTCTTCGACATTCGACCGTGCAAAACGAACGGTACCGGTAGCAGGCCGTCGAGCTCGGCCTTGATGGCATCAAGGTGTTCCGTGCGTTCGGTCAGCACCAGTACCTTGCGTCCTTGCTCGACGGCATCACGCACCTCGGCGGCGATGGCTTTTGTTCTGGCCTGGTCATGGGCGAGATGCCGAAACACGTCCTGAATGCCTGCATCGGTGGGCAGGTCGAGACGCGTAAAGCGTGAACGAGGCAGCACTTCCAGGTCGTGTGGCGCGCCAGCGGGGCTGGCCGCCGTGTATCGGATCGGTCCGCACTGCATGAAGATGATGGGTTGCTGACCATCACGGCGGATGGGAGTTGCTGTCAGGCCCAGCATGTACTTGGCCTTGGTCCGCTTCAGAATGGCATCAAACGACACGGCGCCAACGTGGTGGCACTCGTCCACAATCACCTGACCGTAGTTTTCTACCAACGGGTTCACCTCGCCCTGCCGGGAGACGGACTGCATCACGGCAATGTCGATCTTGCCCGTAGGTTTGGCTTTGCCACCCCCAATGGTGCCGACCACGCCCTTTCCAACACCCAGAAAAGCCTGCAGACGTTCCTGCCATTGCTTGAGCAGTTCCGTTCGATGCACCAGCACCAGTGTGTTTACACCACGGCGAGTGATCATTGCGGCGGCAGTGACCGTTTTGCCAAAAGCCGTTGGAGCGCACAGCACGCCGGTGTCGTGATGCAGCATTCCGGCAACTGCAGCCTCCTGGTCCAGACGCAAAGAGCCGACGAAGGAGACGTCGATGGGTTCCCCGCCGAAGCGCTCATCGCGCAGGTCACAAGCGATGCCATTGCCCCGCAACAGATCCAGCGCGGCTTCGAGGCAGCCGCGAGGTAAGGCGATGTGCTGCGGGTAGTTCTCCGCATTGCCGATGACACGGGGCTTGTCCCAGACCGACATGCGCATGGCCTGAGCCTTGTAGAACTCAGGGTTCTGGAAGGCTGCCAGACGGATCAGGCGGTTGGCCAGTGTCTGCGGCAGATGGGCCTTCTCAAAATAAACCAGGTTGGCCAGCGTCACGGTCAGCGACTTGGGCATCTGCCCAGCTAGCTTATTGGTAGCCGTGCTCTGCCTCTTCCAGGGTGTGGCCAGGTCCTCATCATCGATGAAGGTGACGTCCAGCGGATGGACGCCACCCGTGGCCTGCAAGATGGTCGGCTCGATATCGTGTGCGACCATCGGCTGGATAGAAGCCAGGAATCCCCACTGATCCGGATAGGGGCGAAGTTCAGTGTCGACGAACACGCTGCAGCCATTCTCCCGAGGCCACTTCTGCAGCGGCAAGGCGATCAGGTTGCCGAAGCCACCTTTTGGCATCGTGTCCTGGTTCGGGAACAGCCGGTCGTAGGATTCCAGCTTCAGTTGCCGGGTACGCGAGCAAGTGTGGCTGATGATGGCGGTACCAAGGCGCCGGGCGTCACGTGCAGAAACACGGCTGGCGAAGAAAACCCACGCGTGGGCCCCATTCCCGGACCGAGAGATTTCCAGCGCCGCTGGAACACCCAGTTCCTCACAGGACTGTATAAAGGCTCGTGCGTCGTCACGCCAGTCGGCCTCGTCAAAGTCTGCAGCGAGGAAGTAACAGGTGTCGTCTTCCAACAGCGGATAGACACCAATGGTGTGCTCGCCAGCCAGATGGTCGTAGATCACCGCATCGGACAGTGGGATCAACAGGCGGTTGCTGCAATCGCTGCATTTGATGCGCGGCTTTTCGCAGATCCCGGCGCGCCATTCATTGGCACAGGCCGGTGCGTAGCCCGACTTACCTGAGGTCTTGCCTTCCCAGCGGGCCGGGTATACATCCGTGCGCCCGCGAAACAAGCGCCTGAAAAGGACTACCTTCTCGGCGGTGGAAAGCCGGGAAGGTTCCGGATCGCGCGCTCCACGGTCGACCGGCTGCGAGTGGCGCCACTCGATACCGTGTGATTCGAGCAAGGCGATCAGGCGGGCGTTCTCGGCTCGCAATACAGCCAGTTCACCTTGATCCGGAACCGTTGCTCCACTTTCTTGCCACCCCTGATCGTCGCCGTGAGAAAATTCCCCCGAGTGCAGAGCGGACCTATGCAGCATTTACAGACCTCTCAGACTTGCCCACCAACGCCTTTGAACTTTTCCATCTGTTTTTGCGCGAGGGGCGCCATCCAATTTTATGATTGGGTGGAGGGGGCACGCCTGCGCTGACCGGGCTTCCGAGAAAGCCAGCGCAAGGCTGGCTTTCTCAAATTGGTGGTGGAATCACCCACTGAAATCCAACTTATTCTCTCAACAGATGAGGAATGATTCGGGCAGTGAGGAGATTGTCCAACTGGTCTATTTGCCACCCTATGCGCATTCTACGTCCATCAACACTCAGCAGACCTGCAAGTGCAAGTGTTTGCCGCAAGCCTGAACATAACGGCGCAGGGTAGCCACAGATGGTGAATGTTTGCCAGTTGCCAACGCTCGTTCAAGCCGTGCAACAGCAGGTGCATGGGTCCCCATGCGTGCAGCCAGTTCGGCCTGAGTCAAACCAGCCTCCTGCCTAGCCTTCAGCAACGCATCCAGCAACTCAGGTTCTTCCCGCTCAATGCGCTCAACCTCTGCTTTAACACCTTCTCGGTCCATCAGTGCCTGAATAACCTCTTCATGCTTGACCTCCTTTTGCCGGCTCACCCAGATTGGGGCCAATCGCAACCATGCGTCGAGTGAGAACAACATAACGCGCTGCCAAAGTATCAGGAAGCGCCAGAATATCCTCAAGCACGTCTTCGCTGTAGTAAGAGATCACATGCTCCATAGCTCAAATGCTAACAAATATGTTATCGACAATCAATTCATTTTTCAGCAATATGATGCTACTGAGGCCAACAGCCTCAACCTCGTCTGCTTTTCGGAGCCAGTTCAATTCCCGAAACCGGAATCGAACCCGCGTCCCGCAGTCCTCAACGCAGGCCGTACCAGACTCCACGGCCACTGCCGTGCTGATCAAGCGCTCCGCGTTCGACCAGTGCCCGGAAATGCTGCTTGAGCGTATTGCGGCTGGCCCCAGTCAGCTTGATGGCCTCGCCAATGGTGACGCGGCCGTGCTCGCGGGCGAACTCGACGATCTGTAGCTGCAGTTCCGGCATGGCCGCCAGCACGATTTTCTCGCGCTCGACTTTTTTCTCCAGGCGTCGCACCTGTTCGGCCAGGGAGCGTAGGAAGAAAACCAGCCACGGCTGCCAGTTCGGTGCCTCGGTGCGGATCGTGCTTTGCGTCTGCCGTAAAGCCAGGTAGTAGGCTTCCTTGCTCTGCTCGACCACGCTTTCCAGCGAGCTGTATGACACGTAGGCGTACCCGGCCTGCAGCAGCAGGAGCGTGGTCAGTACCCGTGAAAGCCGACCGTTGCCGTCCTGGAACGGATGGATCTCCAGGAACACGACGACACACAGCGCGATGATCAACAAAGGGTGCAAGCGGGCCGTCTCGCGTTCCTGGTTCACCCAGGCCACCAGCTCCGTCATCAGGCGGGGCGTGTCGAAGGGTGGCGCCGTCTGAAACACGATGCCGATCTGTGCGCCGGTCTCGTCGAAAGCGGCAACGCTGTTCGAGTTGGTCTTGTAGCTGCCGCGATGCCAGGTGTCCTTCTCGCTGTAACGGAGCAGGATCTGGTGCAACTGCTTGATGTGGTTCTCGGTGAATGGGATGTCCTGCCAGGACGCGAACACCAGGTCCATCAGCTCGGCGTAGCCGGCCACCTCCTGCTCGTCGCGGGTGGCAAAGGACTTGATCTCCAGGTTCGACAGCAACTGCTCGACCTCGCGGTCGGACAGCTTGCTGCCCTCGATGCGGGTGGAAGAGCCGATACTCTCGATGGTGGCAACACGGCGTAGCGCCGATAGTCGGTCGGGCGCGAGCGTGCCCAAGGCGCGCCAAGCGCCCTTGAACTCGTCGATCCTGGCGATGAGGCTCAGGATCTCCGGGGTGATCTGGATGGTGTCGGTTTTCAGCATGAACCAATACTACACCCATTTACACCCATTTTCTCCAGGTTGGGGCCTTGCGGGGAATAACCGATCTAATCTCCGCAAATTATGCGGTGAATAGGCTTCTGCAAGGAGATCACTTGGCTTGCGGGCGGAACAGCGCCTTCATGGACTCCTGCCAACTCATTCGGAAGGAGACCAAGATGGAAGTCGCCCATCTCAATCAAAAACAACTGGCCGCGCGCTGGTGCATCAGCGCGGCCACCCTGGAACGCTGGCGCAGCGCGGGGATCGGCCCCAAGTTCCTGAAGCTCTGCGGGCGGGTGCTCTGCCACCTTTTGAAAGCAGAGAGAATGGCGAGTAGAGAGATAAAAAAACCGCAGAAAATGGCTAGGCATGTTCAAGAGGCATATCCACAGCCAGTATCAAGCAAATATCCGGGTGCGAAGTCCGAAACCACCCGCAGGACCCCCAAAGAATATGCTGTTACAGGAAAAATGGTAGAAAAAAAGGCCAGCTGAGAACAGCTGACCTTTCAGGATTGGTGGGCCCCCCGGGAGTCGAACCCGGCACCAACGGATTATGCTTACCCACTATGGCTTTCGCCACCCCTTTCGGGTTTGGGGTCTGGACTGTCTCTTGTCTTTACGACCTGCCCGTACAGTCTCTACACGTTCCCTCGCAAGGAGAGCTTCGCTCGGGATTGCCACGCCATGACGGCAGAGGTTTCCCCGACTTTGAGCAGTTCTACCCGAGGGCAGAGTCAACTTACCCAGGGGCAACCCAATCTCGCCCTGCCGTAGCCGCAAAGGCCTTAGGCGTGGCGACTTCAAGTCCGCTGCTCTAACCAAGCATGAGCTAGAGGCCCGTCTACAACATCGCGCTGCGAAGCTGCGCCGCGATTCTACACGATTTCAGTAGTGCTGACAGGTGCCCTCACTCATTGTCGAGGAAAGAGCGCAGGTGTTCCGAACGCGAAGGGTGGCGCAGCTTACGCAGCGCTTTGGCTTCGATCTGACGGATACGCTCGCGGGTGACATCGAACTGTTTGCCGACCTCTTCGAGGGTGTGGTCGGTGTTCATGTCGATGCCGAAGCGCATGCGCAGCACTTTCGCCTCGCGCGCGGTCAGATTGGCGAGCACCTCGCGCGTCGCTTCACGCAGACCTTCTGCGGTCGCCGAGTCGATCGGGGAGATCATCGTCGTGTCTTCGATGAAATCCCCCAGATGCGAGTCTTCATCGTCGCCGATCGGCGTCTCCATGGAGATCGGCTCTTTCGAGATCTTGAGGACACGGCGCACCTTTTCCTCGGGCATGTCCATCTCGCGGCCGAGTTCTTCCGGCGTCGGCTCGCGCCCCATCTCCTGCAACATCTTGCGCGAGATGCGATTGAGCTTGTTGATGGTTTCGATCATGTGCACGGGAATGCGGATGGTGCGCGCCTGGTCGGCGATCGAACGCGTGATCGCCTGGCGTATCCACCAGGTGGCATAGGTCGAGAACTTGTAGCCGCGGCGGTATTCAAACTTGTCGACCGCCTTCATCAGACCGATGTTGCCTTCCTGGATGAGATCGAGAAATTGCAGGCCGCGATTGGTGTACTTCTTGGCGATCGAGATCACCAGGCGCAGGTTCGCCTCGACCATCTCCTTCTTCGCCTTGCGCGCCTTGGCTTCGCCGACCGAGAGGGCCTTATTGATGGTCTTGATGTCGCGGACGGTCAGGTTGAGGTCGCTGGCCAGCTCGTGCAGACGGCGCTGTGCGCGCAGGATTTCGGGACCGTACTGATCGAGGGCGGCTGCCCACGGGCGGCCGCTCTGGCGCTGCTCTTCGACCCAGGACAGGTCAGTCTCATGGCCGGGGAACAATTCGATGAACTGACGACGTTCCATGCGCACGCGCTTGATGCAGATGTGCATGATGGTCTTTTCCTGCAGACGAACCTCGTCCTGGACGCTGCGGATCTGCTCGATCAATCCTTCGAAGATGCGCGGCGTGAGCTTGAAGATCATGAACAGATCGGCGAGTTCCTCGAGGTTTTTCACCGCCGTCTTCGCCTCGCGGCCATTGCGGCGGATCGAGGTCTGGGTCTTGCTCAGCTGCTTGCGCAGGGCGTCGAAGCGCTCTGCCGCCAGTACGGGATCCAGTGAGGATGCGGGATCCTCCTCTTCCGACTCGGATTCTTCCGCGCCGGCCTCCTCTTCGTCGAGCTCATCCTCGCCGTCGGCGCTGTTGGCCTTGACCGCGGCGCTCGGCAGCGGCGGTTGTTCGGTTTCACCGGCGGCGCCATCATCGTTGGGATCGAGGTAGCCGCTGATCACGTCGGTCAGGCGTTTTTCGCCGCTGGTGGTGGCGTCGTACTCGCTCAACACCAAATCGATGCAGCCTGGCCACAAGGCGATGCTGCGCAGCATCTCGCGGATGCCGTCCTCGATACGCTTGGCGATGGCGATCTCACCTTCACGATTGAGCAGCTCGACCGTACCCATCTCGCGCATATACATGCGCACCGGGTCGGTGGTGCGATGCGGTTCGCTCTCGACGGCGGCGAGGACGGCAGCGGCTTCTTCAGCGGCGACTTCGTCGTCGATGACCTCGGCAGCGTCTTCGCCGAGCATGTCTTCCGGACTCGGTGCGCGCTCATGCACAGGGATGCCGAGGTCCTTGAGCATCTGGATGATGTCATCGATCTGATCGCTGTCGGTGACCGATTCGGGGAGGTGGTCATTGACCTCGGCATAGGTCAGATAACCCTGTTCCTTGCCGCGTGCCACCAGTTCCTGAAGTTGGGATGTCTGCTTGTCGTGATTCGAATGGCTCATCGAGATGGGGTCCCAAGATATGCGCAGGCTAACGTTCAATGATAGTGCTTTTTGTCGACTTTTGGAAGGTGCGGATGGCTCGTCACCCGGTCGGCTGGGGCGGGCGACGTCGGCGCAGCTGTTCGATCTCATGGCGCAGGCGCCACTGTTGCTCGAGGCGTTCACGGCTCGGCTGCTCCTGCACCGCTTCGGTGAGGCGTTTGAGCTGATGCTCGAGGCCGGTGCGGCGCAGGGCGATGTCGATGTCCTCGATTTCGCCCTCAGCCATGCTCGCGGTCAACAAAAATTCCTGCGCGGCGAGGGCGGCGAGCTCCTCACCTTCGCTGCTGCCATGCCAGGCGCCGAGCAGGCCGGCGGTACTCATCTGCGGATGTGCCAGGAGCATGTCGAGGACGGCGCGCAGCAGGGGCCAGTGCGCGAGGCCGCAGTCATCGAGATCGGGCGGGTGCAGGCGGGAGGCGAGCTGCGGGTTGAGCATGAGCAGGCGCAGAGCTTTGTCGCACAGGCCGTGCCGTGCATTCGGCAGGGCCCGCGGCGTGCGGCGCATCGGCGCCGGGCCGGGCGGTGGTGGTTTGGCGGGCTCAGGCGGTGCCGCTGCCTCCAGGCCGGTGATGTCGCGTAAGCGTTGTTCGAGCAGCTGACGGTAGATCGACGGTGGCATCGGCGTGAGCAGGCTCTGTACGCGTTGCGCCAGTTGTGCCTTGTCTTCGAGGCGTTGCAGTTGCAGGTCGGCGCTCTGATGTGCGAACAGAAAATCCGCCAGACCCTGCGCCCCTTCCATGCGCGTGGCAAAGCCGCCGGCGCCGATGCGCCGCACCAGGCTGTCGGGGTCTTCGCCCTGCTCCAGAAACATGAAGGCGATGCGCTGGCCATCGTTGACCAGTGGCAGGCAGGCCTGTACGGCCTTCCAGGCAGCGCGGCGACCGGCGTCATCACCGTCAAAGCAGAAGAGGATCTCCGGCGTTTGCCGCAGCAGCCTCTCGATGTGCTGGGGCGTGGTGGCCGTGCCCAGGGTGGCGACGGCAAAGTGTAAGCCATGCTGCGCCAGGGCGATGACGTCCATATAACCTTCGACGACGAGCAGGCGTGTCAGTTTGCCGTGCTGACGCGCTTCATAGAGGCCGTAGAGTTCCTGGCCTTTGTGAAAGATCGCTGATTCCGGCGAGTTCAGGTATTTCGGCTTGTCGTCATTGAGGACGCGGCCACCGAGACCGATGCAGCGCCCGCGCGCATCACGGATGGGGAAGATCACCCGGTCACGCATGGCGTCATAGAAGCCGGGTCCCGACTTGCGCGGCAGGATCAGTCCGCAGTCGATGAGGGCCTGACGTTGTGCGGCACTCCAGTCCTGGCGTGCCAGATGATCCCAGCCCGGGGGGGCATAGCCGAGGCCGAAGTCACGCGCGATGTCGCCGCTCAGGCCGCGCCCTTGCAGATAGTCGATGGCGCGCTGGCGCTGCGGATGCTGGCGCAACTGCTGGCGATAGAACTGGCAGGCGGCGGCGATGGCGGCGTAAAGAGCGGTCGTCTCATCGCTGACGACTTCCTCGGCGCGCGGCAGTTCCATGCCGAGGGGGCTGGCGAGCTGGCGCAGAGCATCGATGAAAGACTGCTGCTCGTACTCCATGAGAAAGCTGATGGCATTGCCGGAGGCACTGCAGCCGAAACAATAGTAGAACTGTTTTTCGCGCGAAACGGTGAAGGAGGGGGTGCGCTCCTGGTGAAAGGGGCAGCAGGCGGTGTAGTTGCGACCGCTGTGTTTGAGCTTGACGCGGCGATCGATGAGATCGACGAGATCGGTGCGCTCGAGAACGCGGTCGATGAAAGCCTGCGGGATGCGCGAGTTCATGGCGCCCCCATGGGCTCAGCTCAGGCTTGCTTTGACACGCTGTGAAACGGCGGCCATGTCGGCGCGGCCGGTGAGCAGGGGACGCAGAACGTTGAGGACGCGGCCCATGTCGCGCGCCGTGCTGGCGCCGGTCTCGGCGATCGCCGTCGTGATCAGGCGATCGATCTCGGCATCATCGAGGGCGGCGGGCATGAATTCGAGAAAGACCTGCAGTTCAGCTTCCTCACGCGCGGCGAGGTCATCGCGCTGCGCCTGCCGGTACGCCGCGATCGACTCACGGCGCTGCTTGGCCTGTTTGTCGATGATGGCCAGGGCGCGCGCCTCGTCGAGCTCGATGCGTTCGTCGACTTCGACCTGCTTGAATGCGGCACTGAGCAGGCGCAAGGCGTCGAGGCGGGCCTTGTCCTGCGCTTTCATCGCCGCTTTCACGGCGTCATTGACCGCTGTTCGCGTCGCCGAAGTCATCGCGAGGTCGCCATCGACGAGTGCGATCAGTACAGACGCTGGATGCGAACGGCTTCGCGCGCGACTTTCTTGGCGTGGCGCTTGACGGCGGCAGCCTGCTTGCGCTTGCGTTCCTGCGTCGGCTTTTCGTAGAACTCGCGCTTGCGCACTTCTGCCAGCACGCCAGCCTTTTCACAAGAACGCTTGAAGCGACGCAGAGCCACGTCGAACGGTTCGCCTTCCTTCACCTTCACAGCGGGCATATACAACACCTGTTCAATTGGATAGGGTGGCCCCGAGGAGCCCAAGGGTCGCAGATTTTATGCTGAGTGCGGCTCCGATGCAAGGATTTTGTGTCATCGAAAGGTGGCCAGTCGTCACGATGGCGCGCTATCCTTGCATTTTTTTCGGCGCTGTCAACGATCGTGTGACAGCCATCGTTATGGCGGCGCCGGATCATCGTTGGGCCATCGTTGGATATAGGCATGAGAGGTGGATGTGCGGGTACTGGGGATCGAAACGTCCTGCGATGAAACGGGGCTGGCGCTGTATGACAGCGAACACGGCTTGCTGGCGCAGCGCCTGCATAGCCAGGTGGCTCTGCATCGCGACTACGGTGGCGTCGTACCGGAACTGGCGGCACGTGACCACATCCGCCACCTTCTGCCTTTATTGAGCGATCTGCTCGGCGATGTCGACGGCCGCACGCCCGACGCCGTCGCCTACACGCAGGGGCCCGGACTGGCCGGCGCCCTCATGGTCGGGGCCATGGCTGGGCGCGCCCTGGCCTATGCCTGGCAGGTGCCAGCTCTTGGCATCCACCATCTGGAAGGGCATCTCCTCATGCCGCTGATGAGTGTCAGCGACCTGCAAGCGCCTTTCCTTAGTCTACTCGTCTCCGGCGGCCACACCCAGCTCCTGCGCGTGCATACCCTCGGCGAGTACGAGCTGCTCGGTGAGTCGATCGATGACGCCGTCGGTGAGGCCTTCGACAAGGTCGCGAAGATGCTCGGTCTCGACTACCCTGGCGGACCGGCGGTGGCGAGCCTGGCCGAGCAGGGCGATGACCGTGCCTTCGATTTTCCGCAACCGATGCTCGATCGTCCCGGTCTCGACTTCAGTTTCTCCGGTCTCAAGACGGCGGTGCGCAAAGCCATCAGCGAGGCAGAACGCTGCCGGCAGCGCGACGCCGATATCTGCGCCAGCTTCGAGCGCGCCGTCGTCGCCACCCTGGTGCGCAAGTGTCAGCGCGCCGTGCAGGAGACCGGTTTGTCGACCCTGGTGCTGGCCGGTGGCGTCGCCGCCAATCTGCGTCTGCGCCGTGAGCTGGCGGCGTGTCCGGGCTTGCGCCTGGTCTATCCACCCCTGGCCCTGTGTACCGATAACGGTGCCATGATCGCCTATGCCGGTTGTCGGCGCCTGTTGCACGGCGCTGGCGGCGATGGACTGGGTTTGAGCCTGCGGCCACGCTGGCCGCTGGCGGATTTGTCGCTGCTGCGCAGAGAGGATGAACAATGAGGTCCTGGTGGATTTTGCTGCTTTTGTTGCCCGTCGGCGCCATTTTCTGGTTCAAGGAGACACATCGCCAAGCGCCACCGGCGCGCCATCCTGCGGCGCTCACCACCGTGCATGTGCTCACCCTGGCGCCGCAGGACTTTGTCGCCACCCTCGGCGAGCCGGGAACGGTGACCTCCGAGCAGAACGTCACTATCCATACCATGCTCGAGGCACAGCCCCTGCAGGCGCTCTTTTTTCATGAAGGCGACAAGGTGAAGGCCGGACAGTTGCTGGCGCTCATCGATCCTTCGCCCTATCGCATCGCTCTCGCCCAGGCCGAGGCGCAGCTCGATCGCGATCGTCAGTTGCTGGCCAACGCCGAGATCGATCAGAAGCGCTATCGTGATCTGCTGGCGCAGGATTCGATCGCCGAGCAGACCAAGATCACCCAGGACGCCCTGGTGCGCCAGGACCAGGCCATCGTCGCCATGGACCAGGCGGCGCGTAACAATGCCCGTCTGCAGCTCTCTTACACCGAGATCCGCTCGCCCTTGAACGGGCAGGTCGGCCTGCGCCAGGTCGATCCCGGCAATATCCTGCACATCGCCGACGTCAACGGCATCGTCAGCGTCGCGCAGATCGATCCCATCGACGTGCTGTTCAGCCTGCCGCAGGATCAGGTCGCCGCTTACCTGGCGGCCGGGCCACATCCGCCGGTATGGATTTATGATGCGCGCGCACACCTGTTGGCGCGTGGCCGGGTGATCAGTCAGGACAATCACGTCGACGTCGGTACCGGGACTTTGATGTTGCGTGCGCGCTTCGCCAATGCCCAGGGGCGACTGTTGCCCAATGCTTTTGTCGAAGCCCGCCTAGTGCTCATGCAGCGTCAGGGGGTGATCGTCATTCCGCACAGCGCCTTGCTCGATCGCGATGGCGCGACAGCGGTCGACGTCGTGCAGCAGGGGCGCGTGCAGACGCGCAAGGTCGTCGTCTCCGGTCAGGAGGGCGAGCGCGTCTGGATCTCGCAGGGCCTGCACGCCGGTGACCGTCTCATCATCGCCGGTACCGATCGCTTGAAGGATGGTATGGCGGTGCAGGTCTGGCAGGATAGCCCGTCGCCATGAGTGTGACGCGCAGTTTCATCCAGCGCCCGGTAGCGACCACCCTGCTCATGCTGGCGCTCGCCCTGTGCGGTGCCCTGGGCTTGCACTTCATGCCGGTCGCGGCTTTGCCTGAGGTCGATTTTCCGACGATCGAGGTGGTCACTTTATATCCTGGTGGCAGTCCGCAGGTGATGGAGGAGATGGTGACGGCGCCGCTCGAACGCCAGTTCGGGCAGATGCCGGGGCTGCAGCAGATGAGCTCGAGCAGTGGCAGCGGCTCATCGTCGATCACCTTGCAGTTCTCCTTGCACACCGGCCTCGATGTCGCCGAACAGGAAGTGCAGGAGGGGATCAACGCGGCGGCGGTCTTTCTGCCTAAGGACCTGCCCATGCCGCCGGTCTACAACAAGGTCAATCCCGGAGATGCGCCGATCCTGAGCCTGGCGATCACGGCGTCGCAGGGCTCGATGATCCGTCTCGAGGATCTCGCCGATAACCGTCTGGCACTGCCCTTGTCACAGGTGCCGGGCGTCGGCCTGGTGCGCTTGCAGGGTGGACAGCGTCCGGCGGTACGTTTGCGCGCGCGCGTCGATGATCTGCGTGCGCATGGATTGACCCTGGAGGACGTGCGCAATCAGATCATCAATGCCAACGTCGCCATGGCCAAAGGCAGTCTCGACGGTCCGCAGCAGGCTTCCACCCTGGATGCCAACGATCAGCTCATGCATGCCGCCGATTACCGCGACTTGATCATCGCCTATCAGCAAGGACACGCCCTCCGTCTCCGTGATGTAGCCGATGTCGTCGACGCCGCGGAGAATGTCGATCAGGGCGCCTGGCTTGGGCAGAAACCGGCGATCCTGCTGTCCATCCAGCGCCAGCCAGGATCGAACGTCCTGCAAACGGTAGCCGCCCTGAAGCGACGCCTGGCGAGCTTGCGTGCCAGCCTGCCGGCCGACGTGCAGGTAGAGGTGGTGGTCGACCGCACGCAAGCGATCTGGGCCTCCATCGTCGACGTCAGTCTCGAACTCCTGCTCGCCATCGCCCTCGTCATCCTGGTCATTCAGCTATTCCTGCGCTCCTGGTCGGCGACCCTGATTCCAGCCCTGGCCGTGCCTTTGTCGCTGCTCGGCAGTTGCGCGCTCATGCAGCAGGCTGGTCTGTCGATCAATAACCTCACCCTCATGGCCATGACCGTCGCCACCGGCTTTGTCGTCGACGACGCCATCGTTATGGTCGAGAACATCGCGCGCGGTATCGACGACGGACTCTCGCCCTTGCAGGCGGCCTTGCAAGGGGCGCGGCAGATGGCTTTTACCATCATCTCTTTGACCTTGTCCCTGCTCGCCGTTCTCATTCCCCTCGTCTTTATGAACGACCTCATCGGCCGTCTATTCCGTGAGTTCGCGCTGACCTTGGGGATGACCATCCTCATCTCGGCAGCGGTGTCGCTCAGTCTCACGCCGATGCTGGCGGCGCGCCTGCTGCGCCCGGCAGCGAGCACCAGCGTGCCGGCCTGGTGGCAGGCCCTGCTCGATCTCTATGCGCGCAGCCTCGACGTCGTCCTGCGCCACCGGCGTTGGACCCTGGCCGGTTTTGCGCTCAGCTTTGCCCTCACCGTACTGCTTTATATCATCGTACCGAAAGGCTTTTTTCCACAGCAGGATGTCGGCGAGATCCAGGGCATGACGCGCGCCGATGCCGGGACGTCCTACGCCGGCATGGTGACGCGCCAGGCACGCCTGGTGCAGGCGCTGGCGGTCGACCCGGCGGTGGCGCAGATCAGTTCCGTGCTCGGCGTCGACGGTGACAATCTGGTCAGCGACGAAGGTCGCCTCCATATCGTCCTCAAACCGCGCGCGCAGCGGCCGGCGATGGCCGATGTCCTGCGGCGTCTGCAGGCGAGAGCGGCGCAAGTTCCCGACCTGCAGCTGTTCTTGCGTCCGGTGCAGGAAATGGCGGTCGATGATCATTTCAGTGCCGCCGCTTATCGCCTCAGCCTGTCCGATGTCGACAGCCAGGAATTGCGCCGGAGCACCGCTGTCCTGCAGCGCGCCCTGCACGGGCAGGGTGAACTCACCCACATCCAGGAGGAAGCAGCGCGCCAGGAACCGACGCTGACCCTGCGCCTCAATCGCGATGCGGCGGCGCGTTATGGCGTCACCATGGCGGCGGTCGACAGCATTCTCTACGACGCCTTCGGTCAGCGCATGATCAGCACGACCTTCACGCCGGCGAATCAGTACCGCATCATCCTCGAGTCAGCCGATTCGAGTGTTCAGGCTCTGCAGAGTCTCTATGTGCCGGGCACCACCGGCCCGGTGCCGCTGAGTGAGCTGGTCGAGGTGCAGGTCGGGGTGAGTCCGCAACGCATCGATCATCAGGGGCAATTTCCAGCGACGTCCCTGGCTTTTGACCTGCGCCCGGGGGCGGCTCTCGAAGCCGGACGCCAGGCGCTGCGGCGCGCCATCGTGCAGGCACATCTGCCGGTGCGGGTGCAGGTGGTCGAGCAGGGGGTGCTGCGCGCCTTCTCCGCCGCCCTCGATCATCAACTGGCCCTGCTCATCGCTGCCATTCTCAGCATGTACATCGTGCTCGGCATCCTCTACGAGAGTTTCCGACATCCGCTGACCATCCTCTCGACCCTGCCCTCAGCGGCGCTCGGCGCCCTCATCGTCCTCATCGGGCGTGGTCAGGAGCTCGATATGCTCGCCCTCATCGGCATCATCCTGCTCATCGGCATCGTCAAAAAGAACGCCATCATGATGATCGACTTTGCCCTCGCTGCCGAGCGCGAACAGGGCTTGGCGCCAGCGGCAGCGATCCGCCAAGCCTGTCTTCTGCGCCTGCGCCCCATCCTGATGACGACGCTCTGCGCCCTGGTCGGCGCCCTGCCTCTGCTCAAGGGCGGCCATATCGGCGCCGAGCTGCGCCAGCCGCTCGGCTGGACGATGCTGGGCGGCCTGCTGGTCAGTCAGCTGCTCACCCTGTTCACGACGCCTGTGCTGTATCTGGCCTGGACAGGTCGACGCGATGATGAGCGTGCGGCGTGAGATGGCGCTATGGTTTTTTGCGTCGGCCGGTGGCGATCACGCTGCTGACCATGGCCCTCGTCCTGGCTGGCGTGATCGGTTTCGAGCTCCTGCCGGTGGCGCCCCTGCCACAGGTCGATTTTCCGACCATCCAGGTGCAGGCGCAATTGCCTGGCGCCAGTCCCGAGGTCGTCGCCGCCACTGTCGCGGCACCATTGGAGCGTAGTCTCGGGCGTATCGCCGGGGTGCAGGAGATGACCTCGCAAAGTGCTCTCGGCATGACCGAGATCGTTCTGCAGTTCGATCTCAATCGCTCGATCGATGGCGCCGCCCGCGATGTGCAGGCGGCCATCAATGCCTCGCTAGCGCTGCTGCCGAGCGGTATGCCCTCATACCCTCTCTACCGCAAGATGAACCCCGCCGACGCCCCGGTGATGGTCTTGGCCTTGACCTCGGCGGTGCTCGACCGCGGTCAGCTCTATGATCTGGCGTCGAGCATCGTCGCGCAGAAAATCTCGCAGCTCGACGGCGTCGGCCAGGTGATCGTCGGCGGCGGCTCGCTGCCGGCGGTGCGTGTCGCCGTCGACCCCCGTCGCCTCGCCGAGCAGGGTCTCGATCTGGCGCAGGTGCGTCAGTCCCTGCAGACCGCCAATGTGCACGCTCCCACGGGTTATATCGCTGACGCTGGCCGGCAATATGCTCTGGCGAGTGCCGATCAGCTCAGCCAGGCGCCAGCCTATGCCGACCAGATCATCGCCTGGCGGCAGGGCCATGCCCTACGCCTGCGCCAGGTCGCCGATGTGCGCAGCGGCCTCGAAGATGCACGCAACGCCGGGCTGATGAATAGCGAGCCTTCGGTGGTGGTGCTGGTCTTTCGGCAACCGGGGGCGAATATTCTGGCGACCGTCGATGGCGTCAAGGCGCACTTCGCCGAACTGCAGGCGGCTTTGCCAGCGAGTGCGCATCTGCACCTGAGCATCGATCGCTCACCCTCCATCCGCGTCGCCTTGCAGGACGTCGAAGTCAGCCTGTTGATCTCGGTCCTGCTGGTCGTACTCGTCGTCTTTCTCTTTCTGCGCGACGCTTATGCCACCTTGATTCCCAGCATCAGTATCCCGGTCAGTCTACTGGCGACGTGCGCGGCGCTCTATCTCGGCGGCTACAGCCTGGACATGCTGTCCCTGATGGCGATGACGGTGGCGGCGGGCTTTGTCGTCGATGACGCCATCGTCGTCCTGGAGAACATCGCCCGTCATGTCGACGCCGGCATGCCGGTCATGCGCGCGGCGCGGCGTGGCACGGCGGAGGTGACCTTTACCGTTCTGTCGATGAGTCTATCTCTGATCGCCGTCTTCATCCCCATCATGTTCATGGGCGGCATCATGGGGCGTTTGTTTCGCGAGTTCGCCATCACCCTGGCTTTTGCCGTCCTTCTCTCCATGTTCATCTCGCTCAGCCTGACGCCGGTGCTCGCCTCACGCCTGTTGCGCCGCAACGCCGCTGCGGCCAAACACGTCTATGGTCTGGCGGCGTATCGGCGTTCCTTACACTGGGCTTTGCAGCGGCCGCGTTGGATGCTCGCCCTGTGGGCGGCCACCTTGCTGTTGACGATGTTCCTTTTTGTCATCGTCAGCAAAGGTTTTTTACCGCCCCAGGATACCGGCCGTCTGCGCGGCATCCTGCAGGCTGATCAGAGTACCTCGTTTGCC
>JAKBFV010000036.1 GCA_021833365.1 Pseudomonadota bacterium
GGCATCGAGCTCCTCTTTCTCGCGACGGGCGATCTCGTCGGCCGGCGCCACCAGCATGACATTGCCCATGGTGCGCTTGGCCAGCCCCTTGGTCTTGAGAATGAGGTCGAGGGCCTGATCCCAAGGTACGTTCTGCAGGCGCAAGGTGATCTTGCCGGTGACCGTGTCGCTGGCGACGAGGTTGAGGCTGGTAAAGTCGGCGATGAGCTGCAGCACCGAGCGCACATCGATGTCCTGGAAGTTGAGCGAGAGCTTCTGACCGGTGTAGGCGAAAGCCTTCTTCTTCACTTTGTCATCGGCGGTCAGCGGCTTGACGCTGATGGTGAAATGATTGTCCGCCTGGTAGGCGAGGTATTCGAATTCACCCTGCGGTTCGACGGTGATGAGCGTACCCTGGCGATCGCTGCTGATGTTGACATCATGCACCGGCGTCGCAAAATCGGTGACGTCGAGGCGATGGTGGAATTTGCCCGGCAGACTCGTGCCCGGCAACCGCGCCACGATGCGATTGCCCTCCTGTTTGACATCGACCATGGCGTTGGCGTCGGACAAGGTCAGCTTGAGCAAACCAGCACCGTCGTCACCGCGATGGAAAGTGACGTCCTCGACGCTGTGCGCACGACCGCCAGCAACCGGCGTCGCCGCCAGCGAGCGCGGGGAGGTCGCCTCGGCACGTCCGACACGGACGATCATCTGATGTCCCTGCACCCGTTCGCTATAGCCGGTCATCGTCGCCATCTTGATGATCAGGCGGGTCCGCGCCGGGGTATCGAGCACCGACATCGACTGCGCATTGCCGGTGCCAAGACTGATGTATTTGCTGGCCAGAGCGCTGCGCACGCCGGGCAGATCCAGCGAAATGCGCGCCGGCTGGTCGATGGCATAGCCTTCCGCCTGCGGCGGTGTGCCATCGAAGCTGAGCAGCAGCTGCAGCTCATCGCCTGGCAAGGTCGTCACATCGACCTTTTGCAGCATGACCGGCTGCGCCGACGCCACACCGGTCCAGCCGGCGAGAGCCAGCAGAAGCCAGCGTGCCTGTTTTGCCAAGATACTCCGGAACACCGGTTGCTTCTCCTCAGTGATGATCAACATCGCATTATTCTCCAGTGTCACCGGCCCGAAGGACTGATCAACAGGCTGCGTGGCCGCTCCACCCAGCCCCCATGCCCATCCGGCACGATCTCGATCAAGGCGATCTGCGTCGACGTGATGGCCACGACACGCCCCTGATTCTTACCCATGTAATTACCCACTCGCACCAGATGTTCCTGGTTGTTGGGATCCTCGACGATAGCCTGCTGCACCTGCCCGGTCTTCGCCCAATCGAGTGAGCCGCGCATGCGCAAAGACTCGAGCGGATAGGACTCGAGCGGCTCATGCAGGCGATTCGGATCCGGCTCCACTTTCTTACCCAGGGTCAGATTCGCCACCGCCGCTCCGGGCGGCGTAAAGGGACTGCGCAACTGGTGTGCGGCATAAATGAAAGTCGCCACGACCACCGGCTGCGGCAGGGGTTCGATCTTGCCGCGAGGCTTCATGGTGATGGCGGCGAGTTCACCCTTGAGCTCGTCCATGCTCGACTGACCGCAGGCCGACAGGCACAGGGCGGCGAAGGTGATGACCAGGACTCGATATGATCTGCGCATGCTTACTTCGCGCCTCCCTTGCCGGCCGTGCCTTTGCCCTTGCCCTTCTTGTCGAGCTCACCCTGGTCGAGATAACGATAGGTCATCGCGGTGATGTTCATGGCGAGTAAGGGCGAACCACTGCTCGCCGTGGCACTGGCGCTGACCGGCGCGATGCTGAAATCATGCAGGGTGACGATGCGCGGCAAAGCGGCGATGGCGCTGACGAAACTGCCGAAGGCGTGGTAGTCGCCCTGTACCTTGATCTGGATGGGATCCTCGGCGTAGAAGTCCTGCATCTTCTCGGACTGCAAACTGATCGACTGCACGTCGAGACCGCTACCGAGGGCGGCCTGGCTGATGTCTTCGAGCAGACCCGGAACCTCGGTCTCTTTCGGCAATTGCCGCAAGAGTGCGCCAAAAGACTCTTCCATGTCGGCGAGCTGCTTCTTGTAAACCGCCAGATTGGCCGCCTTGAAGGCCTTGTTCTCAAAATCGGCCTTCTTCGTCACTTCATCGGCACGCGCCTGTTGCAGGGCGTCGATCTGGCCGGTGATGAACACCATATAGCCACCGAAGACGATGATGGCGACGATGGCCAGCCAGATCGCCACCCGGAAGGGCAAGGGCCAGGCACCGATATTCTCCGGATCAAGGGAGCGCCAGCTGGCTTGCAGCTTCTGCAGATCGAGGCGCTTCAGATCTTCCAGCTTCATGGCGTGGCCCCTCCCTTCGATTGGCTCGACGAACTGGCACCCTCGCTGCCTGCCTGCTTGGGAATCTGCAGACTGAAATTCAGATCGAAACGCTGCTGCGTCGAACCGTCAGCACCAGGCAAGGGCGCCGGACCGGCGTTGTCCTTGGCGCTGCTGGCGACGACATTGTGCAATTGCGGACTCTTGAACCAAGGGGAAGCGCTGATATTGCGCATCAGGGCCGAGACTTCGTTGGTGTTCTCGGCGATGCCCTGGACATGGAAATTGTCCTGGTGACGATCGAGCGAGGTCAGGTAGAGGCCATTGGGAATGACACGCACCATCTCGTCGAAGATACGCACGATGACCGGGCGCATGCCCTGCAATTCCTGGATGACCTTCATGCGCTGCAGGAGATCTTCCTTGCGCTTGTGCATCTCGTCGATGGCTTTGATGTTGGCGTCGAGCTTGGCAGTTTCAGCGTCGATGTAAGCATTGCGCTGATTCTGCAGATCGAGGGCGGCACCGACCTCATGATTCCAAAGCATCACCAGGACGACGGCCAGAGCCGCTGCCGCCACACACAGGGCGAAAAAGGTTTCGCGCTGTTCCTTGCGCCGCTCCTGACGGTGCGGCAAGAGATTGATTCTGACCATCAATCAAAACTCCTCAGCGCCAGACCGCAGGCGATCATCAGGGCCGGTGCGTCCATGCTCAGCGCCGCCGCATTGACCCGACTCGAGATCGACATATTGACGAAGGGGTTGGCGACACTGACCGGACGCCCGAGCTTGTCCTGCACCAGTTGCGCCAGTCCAGCGATCGATGCCGAACCGCCCGCCAGCACCAGATGATCGACGTCGGCATAGGTCGTCGACGAGAAAAAGAGCTGCAGACAGCGCTGCACCTGTTGGGCAGCGGCTTCCTTGAAAGGCAGCAGAACCTCGAGTTCGTAATTGTCCGGCAAACCGCCGTGCTTTTTCACCATGCCCGCCTCCTCCATGGTCAGGCCATAGCGCCGCTGAATTTCTTCGGTCAGCTGCTTGCCGCCAAAGAGCTGCGAACGCTGATAGAGCGTGCGATCCTGGGCGATGACGTGAAAGTTCGTCGTCGTCGCCCCGATATCGACGATGCCGACGACCTTGCCGCGCACATCGATGCTGTCGACCATGAGATCGAAGGCGCGCTCCATGGCGTAGGACTCGAGATCGATCGTTCTGGCGGTGACGCCGCCGATCTCGAGGGCATCCTTGCGCAATTCGATATTTTCGTTGCGCGACGCCGCCAGTTGCACGACCACCTGACTGGGGTTGGCCTCGGAAGGGCCGAGAACGGCAAAGTCAAGCGCCACTTCATCGAGAGGAAAGGGCACGAGCTGATCCGCCTCGATGCGAATCTGACTCTCCATCTCGTCCTCGCTGAGGCCGCCATCCATTTCGACCGTGCGCGTCCACACCAGAGACTCCGGCATCGCCACCGCGGCGCGGCGCACACCCGGCTTGGCGCGCGCGATCAGACGCGCGAGCGTCTCGCCGACGGCCTCGACATCGCTGATGTTGGCATCGCTCACCGCCTGCGCCGGCAGGGGCTCGACGGCATAGCTCTCGACATGATAGCGATCGCCCTGGCGCGACAGTTCCAGCATCTTGATCGAGCTCGAACTGATGTCCAGACCCAGCTGATCATTGGTTTTCTTTCTCAGGAAGGGCAGCACGTTGGTTCTTCCTTGCTCATTTTTCTATCGAAAATACAGACTTAGAATCAAATCATGCACCACTACATTAAATACTAGTCCTAGCAGCTTTGCAACGTGATCTCAAGAGCGTTTTGCGTTTATAATGCCGACAGCCCCCCTACCGTCCTCGCGACCCCGAGCTAAATCATTGACTGCTAATGAATACGTCCCAAGAGTCTAGCGCATACCCGTGGTGGTTGACGGTGGTCCTTTTTCCATTTTGTGGCCTGTTGCTCATCGCCAGCGGTATCTATATCGTGCTTTTGCCGCAGTTGCCCGACGTCGCCAGCCTCAAGCATTTTCAGTTCAAGACGCCGCTGCAGATACTCAGCCGCGACGGTCAGCTGATCGCCGAGTACGGCGATGAGCACACCACGCCGCTGACCTACCGCCAGATTCCACCGATGTTCATCAAGGCCGTCACCGCCGCCGAAGACAACCACTTCTTCACCCACTCCGGCATCGATCCGCGCGGTCTGGCGCGCGCCACCCTCGAACTGATCATGCACGGCGGCGTGCATCTCGGGCAGTCGGGTGGCTCGACCATCACCATGCAGGTGGCGAAGAACTACTTCCTCAGCCAGGAACGCACCTTCGCCCGCAAATTCACCGAGATCCTGCTCGCCCACGAGATCGAACAGTCGCTGAGCAAGCAGGAGATCCTGACCCTCTACGTCAACAAGATCTTCCTCGGTCACCGCGCCTATGGCATCGCCGCCGCCGCCCAGGTCTATTTCGGCAAAAACATCCGCGACCTCAGCATCGACCAGATGGCTCTCATCGCCGGCCTGCCCAAGGCCCCCTCACGCTACAATCCGGTCGACAATGCGCCCCGCGCCCTGGAACGCCGCAACTGGATCCTCGGACGCATGCGCAGCCTGGGTTCGATCACCGCGGCGCAGTACGATCGCGCCGTGCATGCCCCCCTCGGTCTCAACTACCGCGGCACGGTGTCCGAGGTCAACGGCTTATACCTCGCCGAGCTGGTGCGCGACACCCTGGTCAAGCGTTATGGTGAGGCGGTCTACACGTCCGGCTGGAAAGTCTATACCACCGTCGAGGGCAACCGGCAAAACGCCGCCAATCTGGCGGTGCGCGACGGCCTCATCGACTATGACCATCGCCATGGCTATCGTGGCCCGGAGGCGCGTGGCGCCAGCCTCGCCGATCTCGCCGACACCCATGTCATCAATGGCATGATGCCCGGCCTGGTCACCGCCGTACTGCCCGATCATCTGGCGGTGACGCTGCGCGATGGCGAGAACATCGTCATTCCCTGGTCCGGCCTGTCCTGGGCCCGGCGCGCCCTGGCGCAAGGCCGCGTCACCTATCCGCCGACGCGCGCCGATCAGGTGGCGCAGGTCGGCGACATCATCCGCTGCGTGCATCGCGATCATGGCTGGGAACTCACCGAGCTGCCGAAAGTGCAAGGCCTGCTGGTGGCTCTCGATCCGCGTGACGGCGCCCTGCAGGGCATGGTCGGCGGCTTCGACTTCTTCGCCAGCAAGTTCAATCGCGTGCTGCAGGGCGGACGCCAGGTCGGCTCATCGCTCAAGCCCTTCATCTATGCCGCCGCTCTCGATCATGGCTACACCCCGGCGAGCATGATCAATGACGGCCCGCTCAGCTTCAGTTTCGGCGATCAGGTGTGGCAGCCGCAAAATGACGATGGCGAGTTCATGGGGCCGATCACCCTGCGCCGCGCCCTCTACCTGTCGCGCAATCTCGTCTCCATCCGTCTCCTGCAGAATCTCGGCATCGCCACCGCCATCGACTACTGCCAGCGCTTCGGCCTGCCTGCCGATCATATGCCGCGCAACCTCACCCTCGCCCTCGGTTCAGCGGATTTTCTACCCCTGCAGATGCTCACCGCTTACGCTACGTTCGCCAATGGCGGCCATCGCATCAACCCTTATTTCATCGATCACATCAGCGACGCGCACGGCAAGGTGATCTGGCGTGCCCACCCCGTCGTCGTCTGTACGCAGTGCGCTGCCGGCACCCCTGCCGCGCCGCGCGTCATCCCGGCCAATGTCGCTTTCGAGATCAACTCCATCCTGCATGACGTCATCGTGCACGGCACCGGCCGCGGCGCCCTGGCCATAGGACGCAGCGACATCGCCGGCAAGACGGGCACGACCAATGAGGCGCGCGATGCCTGGTTCGACGGCTACAGCCCGACCCTGGTTGCGGTCACCTGGGTCGGCTATGACACCCCGAGCCCACTCGGCAGCGGTGAGTTTGGTGGCGTCGCCGCCGTCCCCATCTGGAACCGCTTCATGGCTTATGCCTTGAACGGTCAGCCGCAGGTCGGCTGGAGCAAACCGCCCGGCCTCAACGCCGTCTGGCTGAACAAGAACACGGCGCAGGCGACGACGGCCAGCGACCCCGATGGTTACACCGAGTATCTGCCTGCTGACAAGACGCCAGCGGCCGCGCCAGACACCGGCGCCGCCGCACGCAACGATCAGCTCTTCTGAAATCAGTTTTTTTCTGCGTCTGCTGCGCCAGCGAGAGGCGCGGCAGCATCGGCTGCCACCCGCTCCGCCTCATAGAGTTTGGCGTATTTGAAAAAGCTGTTCTGACAGCCGATGAGGATGTGGATGAGGCCTGCCCGGCCATCGCGCCAGCCGGAGCGCAGAAGGTAGAAGCGCACAAAGCGGAAGAGCGGACTGAAGATCATCTTGGCCGCCGAAAAGCGCCGTCCGCGCGCCTGCAGGGCGGCTGCCTGCAGGTCGGTGTAGCGGTTCTGTTTCTGCAGATAGCGAGCGATGCTCTCCTGCGATTCATGCAGAAGATCGCCAGCCAGCGTATCGACACGCCCCTGCACTTCGACTTTTTCATGCACACTATCAGCGCTCCAGCGCCCGTGGCGGCGATCGAACAGGCGCAGACTCCAGTCGGGATAACCTTCACCATGGCGTAGCCAACGGCCAAGAAACCGATTGCAGCGGGCGAAGCGATACGCCTGCGCCTGCGGTGCCTGCAAGGCCGCGACGATGGCCTGCGCCAGGGCCGGACTCACCTGTTCGTCGGCATCGACACAGAGCACCCAGTCGTGCCGTGCCTGCTCGACAGCGAACTGTTTTTGTGGGCCGAAGCCGAGCCAGGCCTGCTGTACGACACGCGCGCCGAGGGCGGTGGCAAGCGCGCAGGTGTCATCCTGGCTACCTGAGTCGACGACAACGATGTCGTCACAAAAAGCCAGGGCGCGCAGACAGGACTCGATGCGCGTCGCTTCATTGAGGGTGATGACCACCGCACTCAGAGGTATCGTCATAGCAAGGCCTGCAAGGCTGATCGTACCTGCGTGACGCTGACAGCGACCATGCAGGGTGCGGCACCGGCGGCACCCGCCTGTGGCTCGATACGGCAGCGTTCCTGGCGGCATGGCTGGCAAGGCAGTTGCGCCTGCAGATGCACGACACGGCTGCCATAGAGTCCGGTGCGTTCGATCTCGGTGGGCCCGAACAGGGCCACGACGGGGCGATCGAGCGCCGCCGCCAGATGACTGAGACCGGTATCGACGCCGACGACGGCGCGCGCTCCGGCCAAGGCCGACGCCAGTGCAGCGACGCCACTCGCCGGCCATAGGCGCACGTGCGCCTGATCAGCGGCGATCTGCCGGGCACGCATCTCCTCATCGGCCTGACCATAGGGCACGACCACCGTCAGACCTTGTGCACCGAGAGACTGCGCCAGTTGCCGCCAGGCCGCGAGGGGCCAGAGCTTGGTCGGCCAGCTGCTGCCATGCAGCAACCACACCGCTCCCTGCCAGCTGGCATCGGTGCTGATGCGCAAACCATAATCGCCCTCACCCTGCAGCGTATAGGCCAGGGCCTGAGCCATGAGACTGCGCGTGCGTTCGACGGCGTGCGCCTGTCGTGTCACGGCGTAGCCACGATCATAAAACCAGCTCGCCCAGGGTTCACGCAGACTGGCGCGATCAAAACCGGCGCGCACGATACCCGGCGGTGCGGCGCGCAGCAGAAAAGCGCTCTTGAGCAGGCCCTGCGCGTCGAGCACGAGATCATAGGGATGTTCACGCAGACTGGCACGGTAGGCTGCCCAAGCCTGCCGCGAAGCGAGAGCCCAGGGGCGACGGCGCCAGCGGCGCAGGGCGATGGGGATGACGCGCTCGACGGCCGGATGCAGAGCCGCCAGTTCGGCGTAAGCTTCTTCCACCACCCAGTCGACACGCAGGTCAGGGTAGGCGCGCAGGGCATCACTGAGAGCCGGAAAGGTGTGGATGACGTCGCCGAGGGAGGAGGTTTTGATCAGAAGGAGACGCATGCGAGAGCCTCCAGCACCCGCTCTGGCCATAACTTTTCCATGCAGTCGTGATGACTGAGCGGGCAGTCGCGCGCGAAACAGGGCGAACACGGCAATTCGATGCGCTGCAAATTCGCTGCTGTCGCCAGCGGCGGTGTGAACAGCGGTGACGTCGATCCATAGAGAGCGATCAGCGGGCGCTGCGGATCGACGGCCGCCGCCACATGCATCAGACCTGAATCATTGCTGAGCACAGCGCGTGGCAGGAGCAGGAGGTCGACGGCCTCGTGCAACTGCGTACGGCCGGTCAAGCGTTGCACATGTCCCTGCTGATCGGGACGCAAACGCTGCACGATGTCGTCAGCGATCGCCTGGTCAGCCGCCGAGCCAAAGATCCACGCCTGCCAACCCTGGTCGATGAGGGTGGTCAGAACACGCGCGTGGTGGCGCGCCGGCCAACGTTTCGAGGGCCCGAACTCCGCTCCCGGGCAAACCCCAAGAATCGGGCGATCGAGTGGCAAGTGCAGAGCACGCGCTGTCGCCAGAGCGAGCTGTCGATCGACCTGGAGGCGCGGTGGCGGTGCCGGCGGCGCGACCTCGGCAGCAGCGAAAGCCAGGGCATGAAAACGATCGACCATACGCTCATAGCGTTGCGGGTCGCGGCGCAGGTCATTGAGCAGGCCATAGCGCCACTCGCCGCGCCAGCCGGTGCGCCGGGGAATACCGGCGGCCCAGGGAAGAACGGCCGACTTCCAGGAATTGGGCAGAATGATGGCTTCGACATAGCCGGCGCCGGCATAGCGGCGACCCTGTTGCCAGCGCTGCCAGAGGCCGAGACGGCCATGCCCGAGGGGTTGCGCCAGGCCGCGCGCCACCTCCGGCATGCGTTCGAGCAGGGGCAGGCTCCAGGCCGGCGCCAGCACATCGATGGCAAGATCGGGTCGACGCGTGCGCAGAGCCGCGAACAAGGGCTGACTCATCACCATGTCGCCGACCCAGGAAGGGCCGACGACGAGGAGGCGGGCAGCGCTCAGCGAACCGGGGTCAGCCATTCGACAAAGCGCGGATCGCGTCCGTGCACGACATCGAAATAGAGTTTCTGCAGTGCTTCGGTGATCGGACCGCGGCGTCCGATGCCGATGCTGCGACCATCGAGCTCGCGGATCGGTGTCACCTCGGCGGCGGTACCGGTGAAGAAAGCTTCGTCGGCGATATAGACCTCGTCACGGGTGATGCGTTTCTCGACCACCGGCACAGCGAGCGTCTGCGCCAGCGCGAAGATCGACTTGCGGGTGATGCCGTTGAGACAGGCGGTCAGCTCCGGCGTATAGATCACACCATCACGCACGAGGAAGAAGTTCTCTCCCGAGCCTTCCGCAACATAGCCTTCCGGGTCGAGCAGCAAGGCCTCATCGGCGCCGCCGCTGAGCGCTTCCTGCAGGGCGAGCATGGAGTTGATGTAGTGGCCATTGGCCTTGGCGCGCGTCATCGAGATATTGACGTGATGACGGGTGAAGCTGCTGGTGCGCACCTTGATGCCGCGTTCGAGAGCCTCGGCGCCCATGTAAGCACCCCACTCCCAGGCGGCAACGATGACGTGCACCTGCAGATTGCTGGCGCGCAGACCCATGCCCTCACTGCCATAAAATGCCATCGGGCGAATGTAGGCGGCGGGGAGATCGTTGGCGGCGACGACAGCGCGCTGCGCCGCGTCGATGCTGTCGCGGTCATAAGGCATCTTCATGCCCATGATATGGGCTGAATCGAACAGGCGGTTGGTGTGTTCACGCAGGCGGAAGATCGCCGTCCCCTGCTCGGCCTGATAGGCGCGCACGCCCTCAAAGACGCCCATGCCGTAATGCAGGGTATGGGTGAGAACATGCGTGGTGGCCTCGCGCCAGGGTACCATCTGCCCGTCATACCAGATCAGGCCATCACGATCAGACATACTCATTGCTTCACTTCTCCCCTTGTCAGCGTTGACCGCACGGCACGCTGTTCGATCAATTCATCCCAAAGACGACGCACCGCCGCACGCGGCCCGGACCAGTCGGCGGCGGCGACAAAATCCGGCCCCTGCGCCAGGGCCTGACGATGCTGCACCGCACGAAAGGCGAGATAGGCATCGCGCAGGACGATGGCATCCTGCTCGCGCAGGAACTGGCACGCGGCCAATCTTTCGAGGAGGCGTACGTTGTCCGTGTACCGGGTCAGCTCGGGATCACGACTGGCCCAGGCGAGAACGCTATATTGCACCATAAATTCGATATCGACGATACCTCCACGATCGTGCTTGATAAAAAAGCGATCGTCGGCGTCCTCATGATGCGGGCGATGTTGCCCGGCAGCGAGCATTTTCTGCCGCATCTGTGCTACTTCCGATGCCAAGGCAGTGAGTTCGCGCGGCCGCGTCAGCAGCTCGATGCGCAAGGTCGCGAAGGCCTCGCGCAGAGGAAGGGCGCCCCAGACCGGGCGGGCGCGGATGAGGGCCTGGTGCTCCCAGACCCAAGCGTGTTCCTGCTGATAGAGCCGATAAGCCGTCCAGCTGGTGACGAGCAGTCCAGCATGGCCGGAAGGGCGTAAGCGAACATCGACTTCATAAAGTTTACCGGCCGCCATCGGCGTCTGCAAAATGGAGATCAGCTTCTGTGCCCAACGCGCCACATAGGTCGCCGCATCGAGGGCGACCGGTCCCCGGCTCACCGCCTCCATCGTCAGATCATGGACAAAGACAAGATCGAGATCACTGCTATAGCTCATCTCCAGACCGCCGAGCTTGCCGTAAGCGAGGACCATCGTCTTCTCGCGAAAGTCGGCGCAATCGCCATAGCGCCGGCACATCTCTTCATATGCCATCACCGCTGCCTGCGCGAGGATGACCTCGGCCAGGCGAGTCAGGGCATCGCTCACCTGCATCAAACTCAGGCCCTGTTCCTGATCAGCCCGGGCGATCTGCAGGATCTGGCCTTTCTGAAACAGGCGCAGCGCTTCCAGACGCGCTTCCACATCCTCCTCCGGGCAGCGCAGCAAGACCTCGTTCAGGGCTTGCTGCAAGGCCGCCAGGGTCGGCGCCTGGTGCAGGACTTCGGCGGCAAGAAATTCGTCAAGCAAGGCCGGGTGGCGCGCCAGTTCGTCAGCGATCCAGGGGCTGGCGATGGCGATGGCGCAGAGACGGTTGAGATGGCCTGGAACCTCGAGCAGCATGGCCAGATAGACGCTACGGCGCAGCACCGCCTCAATCAGGGGCAGGAGGCGCAGTACGGCGACATCCGGTTGCGCCGATCGACTGGCGGCTTGCAGCAAAGCCGGCAGAAAAGCCTGCAGGCGCTCCGCTGCCTCGCGCGACAACGTATTGAGAACACGGCTGGCGAGCAAAGCGCGCAGACCGCGATCGACGTCAGCGACGGCGCTGAATCCCATCTCCTGCAGGGCTGAAGGCGCCAGTTCGGCGGGCAGGTCAAAATAGCTCTGATAGCGCGCCTCGACCCTGTTCGGCTGCGTCGGCTTCTGCACCAAAGCGATAAAGATGGCGTGCACGCGCGCCCGTTCTGCGCTGATCGCCTGCTCCAGGGCATCGACACTGGCATACTCGAGGATGGCTGCCAGGGCGGCGCGCTCGGCTGGCGCCGGCAGGGTCTGGGTCTGCTGATCCTCACGCGCCTGCAGGGCGTGTTCGAGACGACGCAGAAATAGATAGGCCTGGCGCAGATCCTGGACGACGGCCGACGGCAACAGGGCGAGTTCCTCGACCACCTGCAGGGCGGCGAGCAGGGAGCTCGTCTGCAGGCGCTGATCGGCGCCGGCGTGCAGAAGTTGAAACAGCTGGATGATGAATTCGACCTCGCGAATACCGCCGGCACCGAGCTTGATGTCGTCGGCGAGACCACGCCGCCTTTGTTCGCCTTCGATCAATGCCTTCATGCGGCGCAAGGCGGCGTAGGCACCGTAATCCCGGTAGCGGCGGAAGACGAAGGGCCGCAGACGCTGCAGAAGATCGCTGCCCGGCGCACGCGCGCCGGCGACGACGCGCGCCTTGACTAGGGCATAACGTTCCCAGTCACGGCCGTGCTCTTCGTAATAACGCTCCATGCTGCTGACAGCTGCCATGAGCGCGCTGCCCTCGCCCCAGGGACGCAGCCGCATGTCGACGCGGAAGACCCGGCCTTCCGCGCCCGGCGCGTCGAGCAGGCGGATCAAGGCCTGGCCCTGGCGGATACAGGCCTGCAGATCGGCGTCATCGGCGGCGACGAAGATGAGATCGATGTCAGAGGAGAGGTTGAGCTCGCCGCCACCGAGCTTGCCGAGACCGAGGACACTCCACGCCTGCTGGCCATACCAGCGCCCTAGTTGTGTCCAGACATACTGCAGGCAGGCCTCGGCAAAGGCGGAGATCTCAGCACTGCTGGTGGCGACGTCGGCGCGGCCGCTGAGCTCGCGAAAGATGAAACGCGCCTGCGCTTCCTGGCGCACACGGCGCAAAGCCCGCGCCAGCGAGGCCTCATCGTCAGACTCACCACCCTGCTCTTGCAACGCCTGCGCAAGCCAGGCCGGCCACTGCGCCGCTGGACGCGCCGCCTCCCAGTCCGGGCCGCCCTGCGTCCACCCGCGCTGCGCGCAAAGACGGGCGAAATAGGTCGACCAGGCGGCAACCCGCGCCACCTCAGCGGGCTGGAGGGTCAATGCGGATGAACCAGAAGGGAATTCTGCCGGATAAAGAAGGTGGCGCTGCTCTGCGTCAGCAGTTTCTGGTGCTGATCGAAGATCTGCAGCTGCACGCCATGCTGGCCGCGCTCGAGGGCGCGGATCTGGTGCTCACCGGGTGGCAGGGGGCGGCCATCGAGGACCCAGACGCGGTGATCGCCGTGATGCAGAGCCGGCTCGACCTTGCTCTGCAAAGCGATCGCCTGATCATAGCCATAGGTCTGCTGATCCACCGGTGAAAGGATCTTCACCTGATAATCGGCGGCAGCGGCCGGTGCCGCATCGAGCGCCGACCCTTGCGCCGGCGCTACCTCCGCCGGCACCGTGTTCAGGGGCGGTAAATCGATCTTCTCAGCGCCATCGAAAGGATGGTCAGAGAAAATGACCTGTCCGTCTTCGATCTTGCGGTAGATGTCGGCCTGCGCCCCTTGCACCGCCGTCGCCAGCAGGATCGCCGTCAACAGGCCTGTCTTCGCTTTCATGCGCTCTCTCCTTGCAGCCAGCAGGCTCCAGCATAGAAGGTCGGCCGGGGCGCGTCCATGCCCATCACCGTCCCCCCTCTACGCTGGCAGGCGACGAGCGATGAGCGCTCCTTGAAAACGTGCGTCGAGGGCGAAACGCACATGATGGCCATGGCCTGGCGCCACGGTCAGCTCTCGGCCATCGAGATCGGTCAAATGCTGCAGCGTCATGCTGGTATTGCCCTGCGGATGGATGATGTCGAGCTGATCGCCACAGGCGAAGCGGTTCTTGACGTCGACGACCGCCCAGCCAGCGTCGATACGCAAGACCTGACCGACGTACTGATGGGTGCCGGTCTGCGAGCTGCCCTGGGTGTAGTTCTGGGTGGAATCGGCGGCATGGCGGTGCAGAAAGCCGCTGGTGTAGCCGCGCTGCGCGAGAGCCTCGAGATCACCGAGCAGGCGCGCATCGAAAGCACGCCCGGCGCGCGCGTCATCGATCGCCTGGCGATAGGCCTGAGCGGTGCGCGCGACATAGTAGAGCGACTTCGTCCGCCCTTCGATCTTGAGCGCGTCGACGCCGATGGCGAGCAGCCGTTCGACGTGTTCGACGGCACGCAGATCGCGCGAATTCATGATGTAAGTGCCGTGCTCATCTTCCTCGATCGGCATCCACTCGCCCGGCCGCTGCTCTTCCTCGATCTGATAGACGTGATCAGCGCGGGGATGGCGGACGAGCCCTGTGGCACTGCACGCCGACTCGGCTGCCTGCAGCTCATGGCGCATATCGAAGCCCGGCAGAGGCGTGGCACCGACCGCATCGCCGGCATCGTCAGCGCGCAGCTGGTAGCTCCAGCGACAGGCATTGGTGCAGGTGCCTTGATTGGGATCACGGCGGTTGAAATAACCGGAGAGCAGGCAACGCCCGGAGTAAGCGATGCACAGGGCGCCATGCACGAAGACCTCGAGCTGCATGTCCGGGCATTGCTGACGGATCTCCTCGATCTCGCTCAGCGACAGCTCGCGCGACAGGATGATGCGGCGCACGCCGACTTTCTGCCAGAAACGCACAGCGGCATAATTGAGGGTATTCGCCTGCACCGACAGATGGATGGCGAGGTCCGGCCACTGCTCACGCGCCAGCAGGATCAGTCCGGGATCGGCCATGATCAGGGCATGCGGCTGCAGATCGACGAGAGGCTGCAGCTGACGCACAAAGGAGCGCACCTTGTCATTGTGCGGCAGGATGTTGCAGGTGACATAGAGGCGCTTGCCGCGTGCGCGCGCGATCTGCAGGCCGGTGGCGAGCTGCTCGAGGCGAAATTCATTGTTGCGCGCGCGCAGGGAATAACGCGGCAGGCCGGCGTAGACAGCGTCAGCGCCGTAGTCGTAAGCAGCGTTCAGTTTTTCGAGATTGCCGGCCGGCAAGAGCAGTTCGGTCATGACGCTGACAGCCGCGGCCGTGGATAGCGACGACGTACCCAGAGCAAAGCCGGGTGTTCGACGAAACGCCAGGACCAGCCGGCGAGAGCCCAGGTCGCTGGCAGGACAATGAAAAGGCTGAGCCAGTGATTGAGGTGCGGTGTCAGACAGGCCAGCATCTGCTGCACCGGAAAAGCGTAGAGATAGACGCCGTAGGAACGGTCCTGCGCCGGTATCCAGGCGCGCAGGCGCGGCCACGCCGCCAACCACAGGATCAGCCAGGTCCAGGTCAGCAGCAGCACGACCTCGCCACCACGACGATCGCGCACCAGATAGGTCAACAACAGAGCCAGAGGCAGGGGCCAGGCGTGAATGACGACGCGTGTGCGATAACGATACAAGAGCACGCCGAATAAAAAGAACAGTACCGGCGGCGCCGTATAACCCGGCACCAAGCGCCCCCAGTCCGCCAGCACCGCCAGAGCCGGGGGGTGCAAGTAAGTCCAGGCCAGCGCGAGCGTTGCCAGGGTCATGGCGAGGATGAAGCGCCAGGTTTGCTGGAAGGCCAGCCCCCAGCCCATGGCGAGGACGAGTAGATAGGCCTTGAACTCGAGCGGCAGGGTCCAGACGACGGCATTGGGAGTTGCCTTGAAGGGCAGCCCGAGAAACGCCTGCGCGACCGGCACCACCGTCCCGCTCCACAATGACAAAGTGTGCCGGAACCAGTGCCATAAGGAGGGATTGCGCAAGGCCTGACCATAGCTGAGATCGGTCGACCAGAGCGGCACCACCAGAAAGGTCAGGAGCAGAGTATTGACCCATAAGGCTGGCCACAGACGCATGATGCGATGGCTGAGATAGGCGAGAACGCGCGGATCGCGCTCCCAGCTCGCCGATACCAGCATGCCGCTGATCAGAAAAAAGGTGAAGACCGCCAGCGACCCGGTGCTCTCATGATGGGTGAGGAGGAGCAGGAGATCCCATCCCGATGTGCGCGGATAAAAGACATAGGAATGTCCCACCACCACGGCCAAAGCCGCGCACAGGCGCAGCAGGTCAAAATTGTTGCGCCCGGCGCGCAGCACGTCATCGAGTCGGTACATCGTCTTCCTTGGGTCAAGGCACAGAGGCGTATTCTGCCATAGACGTTCGCGATGTCGCTGCCATCCTGCCGCCATCTGCGCCCGAGACCACCCGGGTCAGCGGCGCAGCTTCAATGCACCGAGCCGCAATCGGCCGATTGCCACTGCCCCTGCATATCCAGCGTCGTCTGCGTGCTGTAGGTCATCGGACCGCTCGTCGTCATCGTCATCAGCCAGTGCGCGCGCAGGGTCTGTCCGAGGCTCTCGATCCAGCCGGTCTGGGTCACCGTCGCCTGCGGCATCTGGCACTGGATATGCCAGTTCTCCTTACCCGCCCCGGCCGGACTGTGCGTCGACTGACACTGCACATGATGAGCCGGCAGGAAGGATTCGACATTCGACTGCCCGGCCTTGACGCAGACCTGACGCTGACTGTGCAAAGGCTGGTCCATGGCCGGCATGGCGATGTGCACCGTACCCTGCAACTGCATCGACCACAGCCCCGGCTTCATCGCCTGCTCATCCGCCAGCACGCTCAAGTCGATGAACGCCAGCGCTGCGAACATGGCCGCTTGCATGATCTTCATATCCACGTCTCCTTGTGAAAGATTGCCTTGTCGTCACCGACGCTGAGCGCGCCTATCGTCCCGCCACTCTAGCAGTTCATTCCGCCGCCGAGAATTGCCATACCGGATTTTCCTCGTGCCGCCAGCGCCGCAGCGGCCAGCGTTCGAAGACGACCCAGCTGATGTGCGCGACCAGCAGCATGAGGGGAAAAGCCAGCAGATAGGCGGCCGCATAGGGCGAGGTCGGCGTCACTTGTGGCAGGTAGCGAAAGATGCTCTCTCGCACCACCCAAAACACCGAAAAATGACAAAGGTAGAGCGAATAGGAGCGATCGCCGACCCAGGCCAGCCAGCGTCCCCCCGGTAGGTTCAGCAAACCATCCTGTAAAACGATGGCGCACAGAACGATACCCGTGCCGAGCAGAGCCTCGAGATTGTAGGAGAGCGGCCCGTGCACGCCCCAGTGCGGCGCGAGCATGGCCCAGAACGGCAATTGCAGGATCAAAAACACACCGAGCAGCGCCTTTCTCGACCAGGTCGCCGCGCGCTCCCGCAGCGGCCAGATCCTGTCGATGACCGCCAGGGTGACGCCACAGATGAGGCCGAGGCTGCGATAAGGCGCCCAGACATAGAGCAGATGAGCGAACAGCTGCGCGAGGATGAGGGCGAACAGGACGGGCAGACGCCAGCGTGGCCGCACCCAGAGTAGGGCCCAGGGTAAAATCAGGTAAAACTGTTCCTCCAGCGACAGGCTCCAATAGACCGTCGCGGCGCCGCATTCATAACGACCAAAACAATGAGCAAAACGGATGTCCGCCACCTGGAACAAGGCCGCCAGGGCGCTCATCCAGGCAGCATGCACACTGCCCCAGGCACCAGAACGGTTATACAGATAGGTGCCGGCGAGGCTGAGGAGCAACCAGCTCCACGCCGCTGGCCAGAGCCTCTGCATGCGCCGGTACCAGAACTGGCGAATGACCGGAAAACCTTCGCCCTGATCCAGCTGCGGCAACAGCTGCCGGGCAATGACGTAGCCGGAGATGACCAGGAAGAGGTCGACACCGGCATCCCCGCCGAAACCGTGCTGGATGTGCGTCAACAGCAGCGGGCTCCAGGGCAGGAGATTGCCGGTCAGAAAATGATGCGCGACCACGGCCAGAACGGCGATGCCTCGCAAGACCTGAATGTCGGCGATGCGCCGCGTTGAGGACATCAGTGTTGAACTCCCTGCGAGCGCCAGACGCGCCAAAAAGTGAGGGCGAGAATCTTCAGATCCATGCGCAGGCTCTGCTGGTGCAGATATTGCGCATCGAAGGCGACCTTGACCGGAATGGGCAGGTCGTCGCGACCGTTGATCTGCGCCCAGCCGGTGATCCCCGGACGCAGCACCTGGACCGCCAGCGCCGTGCGCGCGCTGATCAGATCGTCCTGATTGAAGAGCGCCGGACGCGGCCCGACCATGCTCATCTGTCCACGCAGGACGCTCCACAGCTGCGGCAGTTCATCGAGACTGCTGCGCCGCAGGAAGCGTCCGAGTGGCGTCACCCAGTGCTGCGGCGACTGCAGCAGATGCGTCGCCAGCTGTGGCGTGTCGAGGCGCATGGTGCGGAACTTCGGCATCAGAAAGATGGCATTGTCGCGCCCGACGCGGCGTGACCAATGCAGAGCCGGACCTGGCGTGTCGTAGCGGATGGCGAGGGCGATACACAGCAGCAGCGGCGACAGGACGAGCAGCAGAAACAGGGACAGGGTCAGATCGAGGGTGCGCTTCATGCCAGCACCTCGGCGTACAGACGGGCGTAGGACTGACACATGCGCGCACTGCCGAGGACATCCTGATAACGCCGGCGCGCCGCCTCTCCCATGCGCTGCACGGCGTCGCCGTCACGATCGAGGCGCTGCAGGGCGGCGAGCAGGGCACGACTGTCATCGCGGGCCACGCACAGACCGGTCTCGCCGTCGACGTTGATCCAGCAGGGGCCGCTGTCCATATCGCTGGTGATCATCGCCTTGCCCATCATCGCCGCTTCGACCAGGGACAGGCCATAGGCCTCGGAGCGCAGATGCGAGGGAAAGACAAAAGCCCGCGCCAGGGCGAGCAGGGCGAATTTATCGGCATCGGCGACGTGGCCGAGAAACTGGATATGGGTGGCGCCAGCCGCCTGTGCCCTGAGTTCCTTGTCCAGGGGGCCCTGACCGACGATGAGGACACTGCGCTGCTGCTGGCGCGCGGCGTCGATGAGCAGGTGCAGGCCCTTGTAATAGCGCAAAACGCCGATGAACAGAAAAAAATCCTCGCCGACTTGCTGTCGCCAGTGCTCAACACGTTCCGGATCGACGGCGACCTCATCGAGGCCGAGCGGGATGACCTGCAGGCGATCGCGATGGCGTGCCAGCCAGGGGCTGGAGGCGGCGTAGACCGGCGAGCTGGCGACGATGGCGCGGGCTCCCGCCAGAAAACGATGCCCGAGCGGGCGATAAAACGGCTCGATGAAGCGCTGGCGCACGATATCCGACTGATAGCTGACGATATAGGGCCGGCGCTGCCGGCCGAGGATCTGCCCGACGTCGGCCATCGGCCAGGGAAACTGATAATGCACGAGATCGGCCCACTCACTCTGCTCACCCAGCTTGCCGGGAAAATCCAGGCTCAGTCCGGTCGATGACCATTCGATGAGGCGGCGGGCGGCGATGACCGGCGTGCCTTCGACCTCGGTGACGAAGGGGCCCTGCGGACTGACGGTGAGGATGCGCGACTCGACGGCGCAGGCACGCAGACCACGACAGAGTTGGCGCAGATGCTCCTCGATCCCGCCCTGCGTTTCCGGATAATGGGTACGATAGACGTGCAGGACCTTCATCAGAGCAAGGATCCGTACAGTGTGGCGAGTCCGCGATTCATCGCCGACGCCGTCAGCTGCTCAGCACGCCGCCGCCCCCGTTGCGCGCGCTCTTTGGCCTCGGTCCTTTCCGTCAGCAGGCGCTGCAAGCCGCGGCACAGCGCGGCGGTGTCCTCGGCATCGACGTCCAGGGCCGCTCCTGCCGACACCTCGGGCAGAGAACTGCCGGCATGGATCAGTACCGGCAGAGAGCTGGCGAAGGCTTCGAGCAAAGGCAGTCCAAAACCTTCATGCAAGGAGGGCAGAGCGAAGAGCCCTGCACCGGCATAGAGGGCCCGCAGCTCCTGCAAGGAGGCGACGTCCGCCAGCCAGTACACCGTACCCGTCGCAGCCGCCTGCTGCAGCTGCGCGATGAGCTCGGCGCAGTCCCAACCCGGCCGCCCGACCAGCACCAGGGGATGCTCCCGGCGCAGGGCATCCGGCAGTTGCTGATGCGCCTGCAGGAGGCGGCTGAAGTTCTTGCGTGGCTGCAAAGTGCCGACGGCGAGCACATAGGACGGCGGCAGAGCGCGACGGCGCCGAACGTCTTCGATCGCGGCCTGCGGCAGCGTTTGCAACCAGGCGTCATCGATACCGCAGGGGATGATGCTCATGCGCTCAGCGGCGACACCATAATAGTGTGCCACTTCGGCAGCGGCGTACTCCGAGATGCAGACGATGTGATCGGCGTAACGCGCCACATGGCGCATCAGGGCGTTCTTCAGACCACGCCAGCGTTGGTTGGCGTATTCTGGTCGCGCCATGGGGATGGCGTCATACAAAGTCGCGACCACCGGACAGGCCATGCGCTCGACGCGATAGTCGGTGACGTGCAGGAGATCGGCTGGCGCCGGCGCCGGACGCAGGATACCGCGCAGGAGAGCGCGCCGATAAGACAGCGGCTCATAGGGCAGGACCTGCCAGCCACAGGCCGGCAAACCCTGCAGAATCTGGCGTGTGTAGACACTGCAACCATCGAAGATGCCCTGGCCGGGACGCAGGAGGGTCGTCGTCAGAGCGAGCTTCATGACCTCTCCGCGGCGAGCATGTCGACCAGGGTCTGCGCCAGGGTATAACGCGGACGCCATCCCGTCTGTGCCTGCAGGCGCGTAGCGTCACCGCACAGGGAGGGAATCTCGTCGGCGCGCACCAGCGCCGGATCGACATCGATCTGCGGACGATGGGCGCACTGCACGACCAACATCTCCCAGATCTCTGACAGTGAGGTCGCCGTGCCACTGGCGATGTTGTAGAGGCCGCGATGACCGCCGGCGATGAGCAGGGCACAGGCGGCGGCGACGTCGCGCACATCGCTGAAATCACGCGCCACCTGCAGATTGCCGAGACGTATGCGCGGCGCCCGCTGGACAAAGTGCTGCACCAGCTTGGCGACGAGAAAGTCCGGCGCCTGCCCAGGCCCGGTGAAGTTGAAGGGCCGCACGACGGCGATCGCCAGCTGCCCGGCGTAGGCCTGCAGCCGATACTCCATGGCGCGCTTGCTGATCGCATAGTGATTGATCGGATGCGCCTCACAGTCTTCATCGAGGCGGGTCTGCTGCGCCGCGCCGTAGACGTTGGCGCTACTACACACCAGCACATAAGGCGGCGTCGGCAAGCGGCTGGCAGCCTTCAGCAGATGGTCGGTGGCGAGGACGTTGATGCGATAGAAGTCCTCCTCGCAACCGTGGCCGACGAAGGCCTGCGCCGCGAGATGCGCGATCACCTCAGGCTGCCATTGACGCAGCAGCGCCTCGCTCGCCTGCGCCTGGCAGAGATCGAGAGCCTGCACGCCATCTTGCGCGCGCAGGCCGGTGACCAGCAGCTCGTGCCCGGCCGCGCGCAGCAGTGGACACAGATGCCGACCAAGAAAGCCACTACCACCGGTCACCAGAATACGCGCCATCGCTACCTCAGAAGATGCGGCCGGTGTCGAGGCGGCGGCGATCGGCCGCGACCATCGACTGGCACAGTTCAGTGAGGGGCATCTGCGCTTTCCAGCCGAGATCACGCTCGGCCAGACGCGCATCGCCGAGGAGAAGATCGACCTCCGCCGGCCGATAAAAACGCTCATCCACCTGCATCAGCAGGCGTCCTTGCGCGTCATAGCCGCGCTCGTCGGCGCCGCTGCCGACGCAGTGCAGTTCGATGCCAGCGGCGGCGAAGGCCAGTTCGGCGAAATGACGCACGCTGTGCGTCTCGCCGGTCGCCAGCACATAGGTGCCGGGCGTCGCCTGCTGCAGCATGCGCCACATGCCCTGCACATAGTCGCCGGCGTAGCCCCAGTCGCGCTGCGCGTCGAGATTGCCGAGGCTGAGGATGCAGTCCTCGCCGCGCGCGATGCGCGCCACCGCATGGGTGATCTTGCGGGTGACGAACTCGAGGCCGCGCAGCGGCGATTCATGGTTGAAGAGCAGGCCACTGCTGGCAAAAATATCATAGGACTCACGATAGTTGACGGTCATCCAGTGCGCATAGAGCTTGGCGACACCATAAGGACTGCGCGGATAGAAGGGCGTCGCTTCACACTGCGGCACCGCCTGGACCTTACCGAACATTTCCGAGGTCGAGGCCTGGTAGAAGCGGATCTCGGGGTCGATGATGCGAATCGCCTCGAGTAGATGCAGGGCACCCAAAGCGGTGATCGCCGTCGTCGTCGCCGGCTGATCGAAGGATACGCCGACAAAACTCTGCGCGGCGAGGTTATAGACCTCGTCGGGGCGCAGCCGATCGATGAGGCGGAGCACGCCACCGGCGTCGGTCAGATCGAACTCGACCAGTTCGAGCTCGGCATGGTCACGGACACCGAGCTCCTCGAGACGCCAGAAATTGACCGAGCTGCTACGCCGGTACGTTCCCGCCACACGATAGCCCTGCTCGAGCAGCCACGCCGCCAGATACGCGCCATCCTGCCCGGTGATACCGGTGATCAATGCTGATTTCATGAGACGACTTCTCTTCCTCTGCTTGTGCTTGCTCGCCAGTCATGCCTGCTGCGCGATGCCAGGGTCATTGTAGGGTGAAGGAGCGCGCAAGTCCCGTTCTAGACACGCCCATAGACATCCTCGAGGCGGATGATGTCATCCTCACCGAGATAGCTGCCGCATTGCACCTCGATCATGACCAGAGCCGCGGCGCCGGTATTGCGCAGGCGATGGCGATGCTGTGCCGGGATGAAGGTGGACTCGCCGGCGCGCAGCGTCATCACCTGATCGCCATGGATGAGTTCGGCCTCGCCGCTGATCACCACCCAGTGCTCGCTGCGCTGCTGGTGCAGCTGCAAGGATAGTGTGCCACCCGGACGCACGACGATACGCTTGATCTTGAAACCCTCGCCCTCCTCCAGCACGGTGTAGCTGCCCCAGGGACGATGCGCGGTGCGATGCAGGCGATGCAGATCACCGCCACGCGCCTTCAGCAGGTCGACGATGCGGCGCACCTCCTGATCGCGATCCTTGTGCGCGATGAGCAGGGCATCGGCGGTGTCGATGACGAGCATGTCGCGCAGGCCGATCATCGCCACCAGACGACCCTCGCTCTGAATGAAGCTGTCGGCGACGTCCTCCAGCAGCACGTCGCCGCGCACGCGGTTACCCTGCGCATCCGCCACCTGGGTCGTGGCCATGGCCGTCCAGCTGCCGACGTCACTCCAGCCGAGAGCGGCGGGGACGACGGCGACGCGCCGCGAGTGCTCCATCAAAGCATGGTCGATGGAGATCGAGGGAAGCGCAGCGAACTCCGTCGCCGGCAGGACCTTCTGTAACACCCCGGCACCGACACTGCTCTGCGCCGCCACATAGGCGCGCTCGACGCCGGCGAGCAGATCACCGGCGTGCTGGCGCATCTCCTTGAGCAGAACGTCGGCACGCCAGCAGAACATGCCGGCATTCCACAGGTATTCGCCGCTGGCGACGAAGGCTTCGGCGCGCGCACGGTCGGGCTTCTCGACAAAGCTCAGCACTTCTTCACCGCGGTGGCGGATATAACCGAAACCGGTCTCTGGCCCCTGCGGCGTCATCCCGAAAGTCACCAGATGGCCTTGCTCAGCGAGGATGCAGGCGCGCGCCACCGCCTGCTCAAAAGCGGTCCCTTCCTGCATCAGATGATCCGCCGCCAGCACCAGCAGGGTCGCCGTGGGTGCGCCGCGCTCCTGCGCATACAGGGCGGCCATGGCGACAGCGGCGGCGGTATTACGGCCGACGGGCTCGAGCAAAAACCCGAGGGGCGGCAGATCCGCCGTCAGCTCCTGGTAAGCATCGAGGGTCTGAAAATAGAGATCGCGCTGCGTCACGGTGATCAGCTCGCGCACACCGGGCAGACACAGACTGCGCAGCAGGGCTTTTTGCAGCAAGGACTGCCCATCGGCCATACGCATGAAGGGTTTCGGGTGCAGTTCGCGCGACACTGGCCACAGACGCGTGCCTGCCCCGCCTGACAAAATGACCGGCCACAGGCCGTGCGGCGACATCACAGGGCACCTCCTTCCGAAAGACGCGCACCAAGAGCGATGACATTGTGCGGCGGCTCATGCTGTCCCTGTGCGAAAGCGATGACATGGCGCGCCAGGGCGGCCTCGTCGCCTTGCTGGATCAAAGCTTCCACCCGCTGCAGCGCCTGCTCCAATTCCCGTCTGGCGACGACCGCCTCCTGCGCCCGCAGGATGCGCGGATGGACGGTACCGGCGACGTCACCGCTGATCAGCAGTTCTTCATACAGCTTTTCGCCCGGACGCAGGCCGGTGTAGTGAATCTCGATATCGCCCTCAGGAGCACTGCTGTCGCGTACGCGCAGGCCACTGAGATGGATCATCTTGCGCGCCAGATCAGCGATGCGCACCGGCGCCCCCATGTCGAGCAGGAAGATCTCGCCGCCCGAGGCCAGGGCACCCGCCTGGATCACCAGCTGCGCCGCCTCCGGAATGGTCATGAAATAGCGGATGACCTCAGGATGGGTCACCGTCACCGGCCCACCACTGCGGATCTGCTCCATGAACAGCGGCACCACCGATCCGGAGGAGCCGAGGACGTTGCCGAAACGCACGATGGCAAAACGCGTCGCCAGGCCCGGCTGACGCGCCATATCCTGCAGGAGCATTTCCGCCATGCGCTTGCTCGCCCCCATGACATTGGTCGGGCGCACCGCCTTGTCCGTCGAGATCAGGACACAGGTCTCGACGCCACTCTGCACGGCAGCGCGTGCCAAGGTGCGGGTGCCATAGAGATTGTTGTGGACGCCGGCGATGACGTTGTGCTCGACCATGGGCACATGCTTGTAGGCGGCGGCGTGATAGACGGTCTGCACCTGATGTGTACTCAGGACGCTGAGCAGGCGCGCCTCATCCTGGACGTTGCCGAGCACCACCTGCAAAGCGATGCCATAGGTGTGCGCCAGCGGCTGAAGCTCGCGGTGCGCCCGATACAAGGCGTACTCGCACACTTCATACAGCACCAGGGTACGCGGTCCGACGCGGAGGATCTCGCGACACAGGGCGGCGCCTATGCTGCCGCCGGCGCCGGTCACCATCACCGTTTTATGCCGCAGGCAGGCTTCGAGCAGTTCCGGACGCGGTGGCACCGGCTCGCGACCGAGCAGATCATCGATGGCGACGTCGCGCACCTCATCGATGCGCAGACGCCCGGAGATCACCTCCTCCATCGAGGGCAGAGTGCGCACGCGCAGAGCCCAGGGTTCGAGAAAGGACAGCATCTCACGGCGCTGATCGCGTGTCGCCGAAGGCACGGCGAGAAAGATCTGCTTGACCTGATAGGTTTTCAACAAGGCCGGCAGATCGTCGCGACGATGGACACGCACGCCATGCACGACCATGCGATGCAGCTGCGGATTATCATCGATGTAGGCGACGACACAGTGACCGAGGCCCTGCGACAGGGCTTGTCCGAGCTGACTGCCGGTGGAACCGGCGCCATAGATGATCACCGGCTCGACGATGCCGGCGGTGAAGCGGCGCAGATAGACCTGCGCAAACAGGCGTACGCCGCCGACCAGGGACAGGGCGATGAACCAGAACAGCAGCGGCACCGAACGCGGCTGCTGCACCGCCGCCATCTGCGTGCTGGCCATGAAGGCGAGCGTCCCCAAGGTGGTGCCGGTGAGCAGGATATTCACCGCCGAGGCATGCATGTAACGCACGACGGTCTGATACAAGCCGCGCTGGATGAACATGGCCAGGGTGACGACCACCGCCACCACCGGCGGAATCAGTTCATAGCTGCGCGCCGGCCACCAGAAGACGCCCAGACGCAGATCGAAGGCCATCCACACCGCCAGGGGCAAGAGCAGCATGTCGATCGCCAGGAGAATCCCTTTCTTGACACCACGCGGCAGTCCCAGCAACCACAGGCGCAGGCTGGGCGAGCGCAATTCACGCCATATTTTCAGCATCACCGGCTTCCATCTTCCTGACGTCTCCCTCGCGCGAGACCTGAGCGCGACCTATGTCGCTGCGACTGCGGTGATCATTATGGCAGAAGAGCGGGCGTTTGTTGTAGCCGCCACACCGAGACCCATCTCCCGGAAGCGCAAATTTGTCGATCCAGCCGGGTAGCGACGATGTACCTACTGGCCAACAGCCAACCGGACGGGCTTGCCAATGCGGCTCAACATCTCGACCAGCGTATCAATGGTGAACTTGGTCGTCTTCCTGTTCACCACATCCGACACGCGCGGGCGAGACACCATCAGGATTTCCGCCGCTTCGGCCTGCTTCAAGTGATGCTGCTCGATCCACGCCACCAACTCAGCCATGAGCTGTTCCTTGAGCTGCTTGGTGTCATTGATCTGCTTTTGCGACGCCAGGTGCAGCCGTTTGGCTTCCTCCGGTGGGAACCCCAGTTCCAGGAACAGATTCGCCCCCGGCTTGGTCACATGGCGGATTTCAGTGTCGATCTTCATGGCTTGCTTTTCCTCGCGTTGACGATGGCCCGATAGCGCGCCTCGGCGATGCGCTTGTCCTGTTGGCTCGTCACCTGAGTCTTCTTCTGGAAGCAGTGCAGGACGTACACGGCTTCCTCGAACTTGGCGACATACATCACCCGGAATGCACCGCTAGCTTCCCGGATGCGGATTTCACGGGTGCCGGCCCCCACCTCATCGAAGGGCTTCCAGTCCTCCGGCTCCAGACCTGCCTGAACCTTGCCCAACTGGAACCCTGCCTGCCGGCGGGGCTCGACGGGAAAGACCAAGAGGTCGTCGTAGGCCGAGCCGACCCAGCGAATTTCTTTCTCCATCATGCGTCGCCTGTATAAAATTTTATACCATAATGATCACCCACGCCACTCCCAGTTGCAGCGGTGTTGTTGCGGTGTTGAAGGCCATCGAAGAACTCCAGCAAGGTGCTCATGATAGGCCACAATTCATCAGGCGAACCTGATCGCTATTGAGTATTATTTAAGCATTGATGATCATCAATGCCCGCCTTTGCAGGATGCAAAGCCGTTCCGCCAGACCTACGCAAACCTGCTCATGTCCGAGCAAATCTGCCGCTGACTTCCTGCTTCGATGAGGACGGTTTCGCGCGCGCCTTGCGGCACACGCCAGCGCCTTCCTCTCCACAGGCTG
>JAKBFV010000001.1 GCA_021833365.1 Pseudomonadota bacterium
ACGCCTCAGACGAGGTGCTGTGGTGAGGTCTGGAAGTCCGCAGAGATCCGCAGGAACCCCTACGGGTGCGCGGTAGTGGGCAACAAAAAAGGCCAGCTGAGAGCAGTTGACCTTTGAAGGATGGTGGTGGAATCACCCACTGAAATCCAACTCATTCTCTCAACAGATGAGGCAAGATTAGGGTGCGCTCCAAACGTCAATGGGTCTTTCCTGTTAAAATATAATGTAATTTATCTTAGCTGAATTTACAAAAATTTTTACTATCCATCCCTCTAACGTCAGTTGGTCAACAAGAAAATTCCTGAAGAAATGAAATGTTAGCAATGCGCTGAACAGCCATGCCGCATTCTCCATTCATGTCGGCAAAACATTTTGGTTGCGGTCAATGCTAAGCAGCGAAAGGTTCTGCAGTCGTTCCTGGATATGCCGGATATTGCGCCGGTTGGTGCGAATCAGCTCGGCGCTCTCGCTCATCTTAAAGACAACCTCCTCAAATTTTTTCAGCTGCGGCGCAAAGAAGTCGAACATTTTTTCGTCATTGTTGATGAGGTCATAAATATCTTTGAACGCTCCCCTGATAACATCACCGATAATGTCTTTGACTTGCTGCAGTTCATGTTCCAATTCATGGGTCTTATACGATTTATAAATGTCAGAGCCCAGAGAAACCGCAGCACCAGCAGGTCCAGCCCATTTGGCTATGGATCCGGCAATCTTGGTGGCCTCCCAAGGTTTGAACTTGATTGCTACGCCGGTCACCTTGCCCAGCATGTCTCGCCCCGCGAATATCGTCCCCTTGATCACGGAGGGGTCCAGCTTGGATATTCCCTTGAATGCCCCGCCAACCGAATTCAGTGCCCGCTCGCTCATTGCATCGAGAAAGCTTTCACTGGAGTTGAGCTGCCGACTGATGTCCAGGGATATGCGGCTCGTTACGGCTGACGACTGGTCGAAAAAGCGGTCGATGGCAGTTTTTATCTTTAGGTGAATCTTATAGCCAGAATCTTCTTCCGTATAGCCGATCTCATCGTCCAGGAAGCCGCGAATATCTTCCAGCGACAGAGGCCTCAGCCGCCCCAGCATCTGGCTCTCCATGGCCAGCAACTCTTTGGAGAGCTCACCAGCCAAACGCTTCACCTCGTTCTTGCCCAGACTGATATCCTGTTGGATGCGGGTAGATTCCTCGGTATTTTGCTGCTCATAAGATTCCAGGTAGTCCAACTGCGCGCGAGCCATGGCAAGTTTTTTTCCCACAACATCCCGCACCACATCCATGCCTGTTTTGGCGATAAGAACCTCGGGCACGTTGGCCTGCAAAATGTTGCCAGTCATGACCTTAAGGTCGTTGATGCGAGAGCGGCTCTCGTAATGTTCAGGCTTGCCAAACCAAAACTCCAAGCCACGGCCATTTGGGTTTGAGGCTATACATACGATATTAAGTCGAGCCAGTTCCTCCTGTGTTAGATTGGCAGCTCGCTGTAGCTTGGATTTTAAATTATCTTTCTTGATGGCTGCCTGTTCGGAAAATAGCGTTTGCTCCGTCAGATCAGTCACCTCATCCATTTTGTTAATAACAAAAACCGTGGATGACAGCTTGTTAAGATCCCGCAAAATCCACTTTGCGATGGCGCTGTGACTTTCCTTAAGCGGGTTGGTTGCATCCACCACGTAGAAAATGAGATGAGCCTCTGAGATGTAACGCTTAGTTACATCCTCGTACATAACATGCTCAATATCTAAATCCTTCTCTTTGTCACCAAAGAGGCCGGGGGTATCCACTATCTCACATTGACCCGGCAGCCCTTCTGGCCGATAAATCGCCAGTCGGTCTGAGGATTCATCCATGTCAATTTTCATGTCGTCCATGATTTTGCCAAGCCAAGCGGCAACCACGCTTGTTTTTCCATCGGAGAAGGCGCCTAGCAGGGCAATGCGAAGAACATCTGACTCAATGGACGCCAATGCCGCAGAGATCTTCTGCAAATCATCTTTTACATCAATACCCATGCCGCCAAGCTCTCCGAGAATTTCTCGCAGCTGATCAAGGGTGTCGATGGCAGCATTCTTCTCAATATTGAATTGCTTGAATTGTTCCACGAGGCATTTCCTCCAATTTATGTTTTATATTACCCATCATAACTATCTGCTTCTGGATTATATCGAGCGGATGAACCAGATTGGCGTAGATGGCGTCAACCTGGCCCAACATCGATTCCTTGATTTCCCTGCGAACAGAACTTGTCAGGTTTTCTATCTCTTCAGACAGGCCACCCCTGACTCGGTCGCGCACTTCGTCGATATTTTTCTGCACTTGAGATTGGGCTTTGCGAATGCGCCGTTCCTTGCCAATAAAGAAGTCAATATAACTGACAACTGCCCCAACAGCAGCACCAATTGCTGCGCCTATCGCGGTGCCTATACCAGGAAGAATTCCCGAGCCAATCCCCGCACCAATCGACGCGTAGGAGCCTACTTTGACAGCGATAGCTCCCCAGCCCTTTGTGCCCAAGTCCATATCCAGCCCGGTAGCGTGAAATACAGATTTCTGGCCATTTGTTTGGTCGAAAGTGACCCGCTGCTGGAACTCTACACGCTGGACGTCTTGAATAAGCCGCTCCATGGCCTGGCCCACGCCACTATGTAATCCTTTCATGTGCTCTTCAAACTGCTCTTGCAGGCGTTGTCCCATATCGTCCTGACGAGTCTTGAATGCCTTCTTCAGTTTTATTGCAATGAGATCTTTGTCGCCAAAATTTTCGGCCACGATTGAGTCAGCATGCTCGCTAAAACTATTGAAGAGCTCACTCCATAAGTTCATGCGTCCGGCCATGATCAAACGCTCGAACGTTTTAATCGCCCCATTTATGGATTCTCGGCATTTTTCGAACTCTGGATCAACCTTGGCGATGAAATTTCGGTGCTCCTTGAGTGCCTGCTGCAGAACACCGATATTCTCAGCCAGCAGTTCGCGCACTTTAACCTTGTTGCTTTCTATGATGTCTTCTCTGAATGTACCCAGTCTGGCGTGCAAAACTTGGGCAAGCGCCTGCATCTGGCTGAACTCGAGCATGGCTCTGGTTAACGCGAAATGCTTCAGGTAATTGCGTTGCTGGATCACTAAGTCAGCGTCGCGCGATGGGTGGATGCTCGTTTTCCCGGTGCCTGGACTTATCGCCAAGGACGAAAAGGCAAGCAACCCTTGGACACAGTGCCCCGGAAGAAGAACATCCATACCCAATACTGACTTCAGAACATCCATTGTTTGCTTTAACGCAGTGCCAGCACTGCTATGGCTTTCCAGCGACTCCCGATCTTCATCAAACTCATATGCATCAGCATTGCCACGCACATTGACGATTGGGCAAACTTGAGTGCCGCGGCGTAGGTATGAATGGATCTTTTCGGCCGTCGCCTTCTCCGGCTTTTTATTAGTTCCATTAACGTAGAACACCAGATGGGCCTTGGCTATGGCCTCACGCACCATATGTGCATACTTGTTCTCATCGCCCTCGATGCCTGGAACATCAATTAGCTGAAAGGTTTTTCCCTTGTAGTTGAGCGTATAGAGGGTGTTGCCTTTGGTGAAGTCTGCTGCGCCGGTGCCGATGATCCGCCCGTCTACTCGGCACACTTCTACTCTTTGCTTTTCCAGTGATATTGCCGATTGCGTCAAAGCCGGGAATCGAGCACTCAGGAGATCCTCTAACTTTTCGGACGGACTGATCAATTCTATCGCACTTGTCATGTTAGACTCCCACAAGCATGGCGAACGCACCCGTCACCACAACCCCCAGCGACGCGCCACCAATGGCAAACAGCCATAGTTTGCGTTTCATCCGGGCGGAGGATTCCTCCTGCAGCATCCGACTCAATACAGCAGCGCCCTTTTTTATCGCTATAACTTCGGCAGCAAATTCTGCGTAAACACTTTTCAGTCCCTCGCTGACCTGATTCACGTGGTCAGAAAGCGCAAGTTCAAATTTCACTATATCCTGGGCATTCTGCTGCAGCAGTTTCTGACGGGAATCTTCGTTGAACAAGATGCGTAGCGACTCGATGATGGTGCTCTTGCCGGCATTAGTTTCACCGAAAAATGCTATGGTGAATTTTTCCCACTCAGCGTGCTGTTCTAGCAAATCCAATTCGCCATCAAATCGAGCCTGGATTCCGCGCAGTCTTTCCATCATGTTGCTGAGTTCTTGTTTACCATCCTTATGTTCTACCTTAAGGTCGGCAACCTCCGTTATGGCAGCAGCGATGCTTTTTGAAACATCCTCGTACAGTCGACTAAACTCTTGACCCGTATTCATCCCTCACCACCCCCATATTTTCCGACAGTCTGTCAGGATTCTTATAAATTCGAATCCGTTGTCTTAGACAATCAAACAGCAAAATTCAACGCGATTGCTAAACCCAAAAGCGCAAACTTCACATTTTAAGCGCCTAAGATAACACTAACAACGCACCCTATAGTACCGCCCAAAACAAATCCCATTACCGTCCCTGACCATCTTATAACCTCCAAGTGCGAACGTGTATTGTTCTCTAAATTATCTCTGAACTGTTTGTCTTCCAATTTATTTAATGATTCAGATACAGACTTACCAATATAATCAGACAAGTCATCATTCAAAAAATCTTCAATCTTCCTCATTGCCTGATCGACAACATCCCATTCAATAAGTCTATCAAGTTGGCGAAGTTGATTACGTTGAGAGCATAGCTCATTAGCCAACAAATCTATAACGACACTCTCTAGGTTATCAAAAAAACTATCCACGCATTGTTTTTTATTGTTCTCAGGAAGACTATTCCACGAATTGACATAAGCAGGGTATGCAACCTTAAGACATGCATCCAGATGCGTTTTTATTGGTGACGATGCATTTAAAAATTCAAACTTTTCTTCAACAAGCCTTTTCCCAATACTTTCTAGGGATTTTGAGATGTCATGCGATTTAATAAAAACCCCCTTAAACCATCCAACATCAAACTCTTCCAAAATAGCATCGCGAAGTTTTAATACGCTATCTTTTTTGACAGCTCAACAAGTGATTTTCCAAAACAGTTCACAAAAGCCTTTTCAACGCTACCATCTCCAACAGCATTGGAAATGACAGCAATCTCATTACTATTCAATTTGTAATTGATAATTTTGTCATGAACGAACTGCCGAACATGCTCACTCCAAAGCGACTCCAGCATTTCAGCAGCTTGCCGCTTATCTCCAAGTATCTTGTCCAGCCACAAGTACACCTTGTCCTTTGTATCTTTATCATGAGTTAGTTCATGCAATCGATTTCGAATTTCCTTTGAATTTATAATTTCACTTTTAACCCATGCGCCGATTTCATTCGAAACTACTTTTTTATTTTTTTCAACAGTGCCATACATTTTTTCAATCGCAAACCAATCACACAAACCACCTACCAACGCTCCTTCGGCCGCATGCAAAAGAATATCTAATATTAAACTTTTTCCAAAACGCTCAATAAAAAACAGCACAATCAACAACGAAACACCTGCCGCAAGAAGAATGGACAGGCTGATCGTTTTTTTAACAAAGAATGGTCTACCTACACCCAAGAATGATTCAACCAGATTATTATTTGTCACATTTAATCAACCAGAAAGAGTTAACATTACACATCTTAAACAAGCCCATTCATGTCATCATGCGACACAAACGCAACACCAATATTTGTCATTTTATTCATACAGATTATTCGCATACCTTTCTTCAATTTGCGCTACAACTTCCCCAAAAAATTTAATTTGAAACCGCACGTCTGCGATCTCTTTATGAAAATGTTCAGCATTTACCTTCAAGCGATCTTCAATCATTTCTAACTTATTAACAGCTGCACTGATGCGAGCAGCTGCCCTTGCATCTCGATGCTTCTTGTCCAAAACATATTTTGGATCTTTGGCGGCAATTGACTCCTTAAAATGCTTCAGCCCCATAAAAAATCGTGAGCATCCTGGAATAAACAATACCATTAATTCTGGAACATAAAATGCCTTATCTAGCACAGTCATTGGCCCATCTTCAAAAGCATGTCTTAGCTGATTCTTAACATCATTAAGGTCATGCTCAATTTGATCTTTTATACTGCGCAGATCTTCAGAATCCGTTGTTGTCATATTAACATTACCTTCAATTTTCACTGACAGCCATTAACACACTTAATACCACAGCCTGTCTGATCACAATAGCAATCTAAAATACTAAGAAATTCTTTTAGACTTATACGTCTTGACTATCAAAATCATCCAAATAAAAAAATAATGCTTACTCATCAACCTTATCTTGGTTTCTTTTAATGTATTCCAGCATCTCGTTCATTCTCTCTTTATCCGAGGACTCTGAGTGTTTTAGTTGAGGTGTGAATATTTTATCCAACATTCCAGCCTTACTTGAACTGATCTTCCCGCCGCATCGCGGGCATCTTCTGGGTGGAGCAAAGAATGAAATCGCATCGCTCTTATAATGATGGATGGCGCTCCAGCTACAATTCTGGCATTTGAACTTTAATGTCCCAGGTGGCATTACCATAGCTATACATTCTCCTGTTCTTGCTGCTTGCCACTTTCTGCAAGATTTGGAGTGAGACGTTCTGCCTGCATGGCTCGTAGCCACCACTGCAGCTGCAGCGTATCCGCTACCGTTGCAGTGACTTTGACGCGACCATCCGGTTGCTTTTCCAGTTGCTGGTCTTCACTTAAGCGACATTCTGTCAAATGCTCTGCCGCCGCCTCTGAAAACAGCGCCTGCATGCATACCTGTTGGCCGTTGCCAAAGCCCATACCGCCCTGTTCGATGAATGCGTCGAGATCAAATTCTTCCGTTCTCTCTGCTCTCGCCTCCTGCATTTCAGCTGAGAACATACGGTGCATCGCGTAGCTGCGTATTCCCTCAGCCCCCTGCATTCGCGCTAGAAGGTATAAAATAGGGCCGCGTTGTACCAGTCCTAGAGGATGCAGGCAGAGCCGCTGCGTGGCCTGTTTTGAGCGGCTCTCGTAAACCACGTCCACCTGGTGATTGAGCAGCAGAGCCTCTTGCACTTGTGCCAGCACCTTGGCGTTAATTTCGGGTGGAATCAACGGCTGATTGGCGGGAACAACCCTGACCTTATGAAACCAGGGTTTTTGTTCATGCTGCACCTGTTGCCGGGCATGTTCAAACCATGGACGCAATTCATCGAATACAATAGCCGGCATCAGGAGCTTCAGGTGCTCTTCAGCCATGAGAAAGACCAGTGCTTTACTCGGTTGTATGAGCGGTTGCAAGGGGGCTTTATCGGAGTCCATCCACCAACCTTGTGGATTCTCACCATCACTCTCAATGGGAAATATTTCTTTCAGTTCATTCAAATCACGCTGAATGGTTCGCAATGGAACATCAACATTAGCCAACTCTTTAAGTTGCCTTTCAATGTCACGGGTGCCAACACGTCGTGTTAAACATTGCAGAACCAATAATTGACGCTGCGTAACTTTTAAAGATTCTCCCTTCATGCTGACAACCTTCTGGCCATTAATAATGAAGGAATAATGACATTCACTTTACGACAATTCATCGTTGCTCTCCAAGCCGACCGCTGATGTGCATACCGCATAAGAGGTTGGTCGATATCCCCAACGAAAACGTAAGAACCTGCCAAGGCTAGCATAATTAGTGTCTGCATCAAGATGGTTCTCATCATGTTCAGCTCTGAATTTTTGCATCTTAAAATTTATTTCATTTAACGCCGATTCATGCTCCTGCTGAACCGGCCTCAAAGAGAACTACATATCAATGAAATGTGGTCACATGGCCTGAATTTCTTGTGTGCGTTTCTGTGTCAAGCTGAGCAGACACTGCAAAGCCGCCCGCTGGGCATCAGCTTCAGACGCATTCATGGATCCACAGGAGGCGTCTCGCTGCTTGATCCAGGCGCGTTGCTGATCGCGCACTCCTTGCCGTAGCGCTGGTCCCAACCTCGCCATCATTGCCTTGTACGATTCATTGAGCTGTAGGTCTGCCTGATTGTAGGCATCAAGCAAGATTGCTGTCGTTGGAATGGTCGCTGCCTGTGTTGCCGGCGCACTCACCACTGGAGCTGGAGCTGGAGCTGGAGCTGGAGCTGGAGCTGGAGCTGGAGCTGGAGTCGGGGTGTTGTTGGCCAGGGTGGGCGCGCTACTAGTGGCATACTCTGCCTCATATTGCGCCAGAGTCTTGCTATTATGTTCCTGGATGGCTCCGATCACAGCGAGGATCACAAACAACGCAGCGGCGGATGCCAGCATCGAAAAGGCAGCGATGTCCCATTTTCTCTGTACCGCCCTGAAGTGATCAACATCGCGCCATGTGCCATTTCGCCAGGCCCACTCGCGCCCCTTCACCGCCAGCACGAAAGGCATGACCAAACCCAGCACCGGCACCAGTGACAAGAGACCCACCCATGTCTTGTTGCCGATAGCCCAGATCAGATTGAGAAACAGCGCTCCCCACGACCATCCTGCCACCCCTTCAGGCAGAGGTGGGGGTGGTGGAGAAGGCTGACTTGCTACCTGCGCTGCCGTCTGTCCTTGCGCAAGCGCTCCGCAATGCGGACAACTCAGCGCGCTATCATGGATTTGCTGACCACATCCCCTGCAAAACATCATGCCCATTTTTAAGTCTCCTCGAAGATTTTCAGCTCAAACGCAGTATTTTTGGGTGAATTCCTGGTCGTTGGTACCGGTCAGGTAGATGATGCCTTCGACCAGGGCGACCAAAGAAGGAATCCAGGTCCAGAAAAACACCAGGTACAGGAAGCCGAGGCCGGTTTTCCCGCAATAAAACTTGTGGGCGCCAAAGCCGCCCAGGAAGAAGGCCAGCAGGATGGCCGTTACTCGACTGCGCGGATTAGGCGCATGGCGGTATTGTCAGGTTAACTTTCCCTGGGAAAATGCGTTCCCACTTAGATGGGGATTTAATGCATGAAACACGCAAAAATCCCCACCTAAGTGCTCTGGATGGCATTAAGCGAGCCCCCTTGGCCCCACTTCTGGTCGCGCACTTGCTGATAAATGCGTTAACGTGACAATACCCCCCAGCTCATCCAGGATGATGAGATCGGCATCGACCAGCCGGTTGGCCAGTTGTCCTTGCTTGCCGACAGCCTTTTCCTGTTCCAGCACGTTCACCAGTTCAATGGTTGAGAAGAAGCGCACCCGCCGGCGTTGATGCTGGATGGCCTGCACGCCCAGAGCTGTGGCCAGATGGGTCTTGCCGGTGCCCGGCCCGCCCACGAAGACCAGATTGTGTCGTTCGGCCATGAAGTCACCGCCGTGCAGTTGCCGCACCAGGGCTTCGTCGACGGCAGACTGGCCGAAGTCGAAGTTGCTCAAGTCACGGTAATGCGGGAAGCGGGCACACTTGAGCTGGTAGGTGATCGAGCGCACATCGCGTTCTGCCACCTCGGCCTTGACCAGCAGATCCATCAGCGGCAGGGCCTCGTGATAACGTGGACCACCCTGCTGGGCCAGTTCCTGGAGGGTCTGGGCCATGCCATGCAGGCGCAAGTGTTTGAGCATGTGGAGGATGGCGTCATGCGACATGGCTCACCCCTCGCAGTGTGTCATAGCGGGCGACATTGGCTTGGGGCTCGACCTTCAGTTGCAAGGCCGGCGGTGTCGCCATGGGCGCGGGCGGCGTTTCTCCCAGCAGGCGGCTGAGGAGGTTGAGGATGTGCGTCTTCGAGGCGGCGCCGGCCTCCAGTGCCAGTTCGACCGCCGTCAACACGGCCTGCTCGTCATACTGCAGCACCAGCGAGAGTATCTCGACCATCTCGCGATCACCGCCAGGCCGTTTTAACAGGATACCTTGCAGCCGGCGGAAGCCCTCGGGCATGGTCTTGAACGGCGCACCATTACGGAGTGCCCCTGGTTTACGCTGCACGGCGCCGAGGTAGTGGTGCCAATCGAAGACCGTACGGCCGCCATCGTGGGCCCGGTTGATGTGGCGGGCGTGCTCGGCGATGACATTGCCTTCAGCGACCATCACCACGCGGTCATGGTACAGGCGCGCGCTCACCGGCCGGTTGGCGAAGCTGGCCGGCACACTGTAGCGGTTACGGTCCACATGCACCAGGCAGGTGGGGGTGACCCGTTTGGTCTGCTCGATGAATCCATCGAAGGGGCCGGCCATGGCGGTTAGCTCAGGGACTTCCTCCTGCATCATCTCGGCGATCGTGCGCTGTCGTTGCTCAGGGTGCGGCAGTTCCTGCCACAGCGTCTTGCAGCGCTGTTCCAACCAGTCGTTGAGCGCGGCCAGCGACGGCATTGGCGGTGCCTCGCTCCACAGGCGATGGCGGGCATCCTGGACGTTCTTCTCGACCTGGCCCTTCTCCCACCCCGAGGCCACATTGCAGAAGTCGGGTTCATAGAGGAAATGGCTGACCATGGTGGCAAAGCGCTCGTTGATGTCACGCTGCTTGCCACGCCTGACCTTGTCGACGGCGGTCTTCATGTTGTCGTAGATGCCCCGCTGTGGCACGCCGCCGAACACCGCGAAGGCATGGTTGTGGGCATCGAACAGCATCTCGTGGGTCTGCTGCCAGTAAGCCCGTACCAGGAATGCACGGCTGTAGCTGAGCTTGAAGTGCGCCACCTGAAGCTTTACCTTCTCCCCATTGATGCTGGCATGGTCCTCGCTCCAGTCGAACTGGAAGGCCTCGCCGGGTGCGAAGGTCAGCGGCACAAATGCCTTGCCGGCGCCTTGGGCCCGATCCATCTCGGCCTGCTTCCAAGCCCGGGCAAAGGCGGCCACGCGATCATAGCTGCCGGTGTAGCCCCTGGCCTGCAGGGCGGCATGGAGTTGCTTGATGGTCTTGCGGTACTTGCGGGTGGCGCGCTGGTTGGCGGCCAGCCAGTCAGCCATGTCGGCCACGAAGGGATCCAGGGCGCTGCTGCCGTTGCGCTTGGCATAGGCAGGATTGAGCGCGCCAGACTTGAGGTACTTGTCGATGGTGTTGCGGGAAAGGCCGGTGCGCCGGGAAATCTCCCGGACGGACAGCTTGTCACGGAAATGCATCCTTCGGATGAAGGTCAGTTGAGCCATGTCGATCACTCCTGGTGCTCCGAGTCGGGTAACGACCCAGAGGGTTGGGGTGATGGCTCAAAATTCGATGCAAATCCCTAGGAAAAGTGGCTCAGTATTGGGTGCAACTCAACACTGAATTACCAAGCCATGTAAAAAGTGTGGGCATCAAGCATAAGAAACCGTGTGATCACATAAATTTCATTCTATTCCGCTTGCTATGCAAATTGAAAGCCCTAAGGTGTCAATCCCAGGGCGGCCCTGAGTCTATCCCCCGGCGATTTGGCCGAATCGCACATCCGGCACTTGGCTTCTTGGTTAAACAGCGCGTTCATGGAGTCCCTACACCCTTACGGTCCACGACTCCTGAATGGCATTCCTCATGGTTCAACTCGCCTCAAGCCACCCCTCCAAGAGGGTTGGTGTTGGCGCGCAGCTTTTTCGCCAAGCCAGGGGTGCCACGTCGCAGTTCTTCGCTCCTGCCCGACCAACCCCCGCACGATTGACGGCAGACGCCGACTTCTTGTTGGAGGATGAGCAATACTGTAGAATGCAGTACATTTGCAGTGGAGTCAGGAGAGGCTATGGCCAACAGCAAAACCGCCACGCTGACCTTTCGGATCGATCCGAGCTTGAAGGAGGCATTGCTCGTCGCAGCTCACGCGGAGCATCGCTCCATCGCGAACATGATCGAGGTCTTGATTCGTGGCTACTGCGAGCAGCGAGGCATTGCCATCCCCGACTCCGAAACCGAGAACAAGAGTGGAGAGCGTTCATGATCAAGACGGTTAAGCAGGCCTGCCGGTTCAATCCGGTCATTCAAGACTACCGGATGAGTCAGGGCATCGAGAACCTGGCCGATCTGATTCATGACGCGGGTGACGGTCGAGAGTTCTTCTCGCGCAACTTCGTCACGCACGGCATGGAGCAACTCTTCCGCGAAGGCCTACTGCGCCTGTCCGGTAAGTCTGATCAGGCCGTCTTCGAACTGACCCAAGCAATGGGTGGCGGTAAGACGCACATGATGATCGCGCTTGGTCTGCTGGCGCGGCATCCTCATCTGCGTCCGGAAGTCCTTGCCACTGACTTGAGTGATCGCGTGGATTTCGGTCAGGCCCGCATCGCCGCTTTCAACGGTCGCAACAACCCCGACAACTACATCTGGGGCGAAATCGCGACGCAGCTAGGCGAAGCCGAGGCCATTAAGCCCTACTGGGTCAATGGCCCCAAAGCGGTCGACCAACGTCAGTGGAAAGAAATCATTGGGGACAAGCCCACGCTGATCTTGCTCGACGAGTTGCCCCCCTACCTTGACAACGCCAGCACCCAGGTGTTTGGACAGGGCACGCTCGCCAACATGGTGGTTTACAGCCTCAGCAGCTTGATGAGTGCCGCGCTTGAGTTGCCCAACTGCGCCATCGTCGTCGCCAACCTTTCCGGCAGCTACAAAGCGCAGACCAAGGCTCTCGGGGATGCCATTTCCAATCTGCAGCAGGAAACCCGCCGCCAGGCAATGACGATCACGCCGGTGCAACTGGCCGGTAACGAGATCTACGAGATCCTCAAGAAGCGACTGATTGACGAACTTCCCGACGAGCGCATCATCGCTGACATCGCCGACGAATACGCCCAGCAGATCAAGAAGGCCGAAGATGGGGGCTACATTGTCGCCGCCAGCCTGGAACAGATTGCCGAGCAAGTTCGCGAGACCTATCCGTTCCATCCCTCATTCAAGCATCTGGTCGCCCTGTTCAAGGAGAACGAAGGCTTCCGCCAGACCCGTGGCTTGATGCAGTTCACCGCCCGGTTATTGAAGAGTGTTGCGGAACGGGAAGCAGACGACGTTTTCCTCATCGGCACCCAGCATTTGGCACTCAATGACGATCAAGTCAAAGACGAGATCGAACGCATCGCGCCAAAGTTGATGCCAGCCCTCACCCGGGACATCGCCGACAACGGTAATGCCATCGCGGAAACCATCGATGACGAACTGGACGGCGATGCCGCCCAGCAAGTGATGACGCTGCTGTTGGCATCGTCCTTGTCTCGCGCAGTCGGTGGGCGAATTGGCTTGTCCGACAGCGAGATCATCGAGTTCTTGGCCGCGCCCAATCGCAAGGCGGATGAATTTCTCCAGGCGCTGCAACGACTCCGTGAGCACGCGTGGTATCTCCACCGCGAGGATCAGCGTTTCTTCATCAAGGAAACCGAAAACCTCTCGCGCCAAATCGAACGCAACGCCAAGGAAGTACCGCAGCCCAAGGTTGACCAGGCGCTCATTAACCGACTGACTGGCATCCTGCAGCCCGAGCGGCGCAACGCCTATCAGGATGTGCAGGTACTGCCGAAGCTAGACGAGCTGAAGCTCACCGGGCCGCGAACTCTAATTGTCATCAAGCCAGACGGCAAGGTGCCCCCGAGCGAACTGCAGAACTTCTTCGACTACCAGCAGGAGAAGAACAACCTGCTTGTGCTCACAGGCCAGGACAGTCATATGGCTGATGCGGTCGAGGATCGCCTGCGGGAGCTCTATGCCATTGAGCAGATTCACAAACGGCTGAAGGCTGGCGACACGCTTTTTGAGGAAGCACGCGACCGAATGGAAGAAGCCGAAGATCGCTTCGAGAAAGCCCTGTCGGCAGCATACAACCGCGTCTACTTCCCCAGTGTTGATGATCTGGATGGGCGCGAGTTTCTCGCGCCAGTCACCATCGACAACGGGTTGAAGCTGGGCAAAGGAGATCAATCCGCTGAGGCTCAGATCGAATCCCTGCTCGCCAGCCCGCGCGCCAACTACAAACTCGCAGCCGATCTCGCCGAGAACTTTAATGAATACTTTGCGATGGCTGAGGAATACCTCTGGCCATCAGGTAAGGACAACCGGCGCACCCCGTGGAAGGACGTCGTCAGCCGTGCCAAGAGCAATCCCGTTTGGCCCTGGATGCCCGGTAGCGGCGGTATGGACACCCTCAAGACGGAGGCACTGAAGCAGGGTCGCTGGCGATTGGGTGAGGATGGGTATGTCGAAAAGGGACCCTTCCCAAAAGACAAGACCACTGTCAACGTCTCCGTGGTCGGTAGCCATCCCGACACCGGCGAGACCATCTTGAGTCTCACCCCTCGGCACGCAGGCGAAAGCCCAATGGTCGTTTATGCAACCCGGCCAGAGGAACTGGTTACCGGGAAAGCGGTGGACGATCTGGATAGCTTCACGACCGGAGAAGGCACGCTCTACTTCCTGGCTAAAGATCAGACCGGTCAGTACGAAACTGGTGCGCCTGTTCGGTGGACTGCCGATCTCAAGATTCGCCACCAGGTTGATCCAGCCGCTGACAAGCGGCGCATCACCCTGGCGAGCACGCCCAAGGCAGATCTGTTCTACACGCTGGATGGTTCCAATCCCAAGGACGGCACGCCCTACGAGGGTCCGTTCGAGATCGGGCCGCAAGCGGTACGCCTCTTGGTTTATGCACGCGCTGGTGAAGCCAACAAGACAGCGGACTTTCAGGTTCCTGCAAGTGGCGACAAGACGGTTCAGATCGTTGATACCAAGCCAGCCAAGCTGCAATCCAAGCGAGTCGCGCTCGACACCACTGACCGTGTCTATGGCGTCATCAACCGCTTCCGCGATCAGCCGGGCACTCGCTTTAAGGGTGTCCGCATTGAGATTGGCGAGGGTGAAAACACTGTGACCATTCGCTTTCAAGAGCGAGAGGTAACCGCAGCAATGATTGAGGGTGTGGTGAACAGCCTTCGTCAGGTGTTGAACGAAGACCAAGCGCCGGTCGCCATCACCATTGCCGATGGCATCCAGTTCGACACAGGATTTGCTGCCAAAGAGTTCGCCAAGCTGGTGGGCATTGAGCTCAAGCCCGGCGACGTAATTCAGGAGAACTAGAGATGGCTCAATCCAAGGCGGCAAGCAGCGCGGCAAAAGGCAAAGCGGTCGGACAGAAAAATCTGCACCCTACGCTTGGCTTTGGCGTGCCTGCCACCTCGGACCCGCATCACTTCAAGGTCATCATTCCTCGGAGCAACACCGGGCGCGTGCAGATAAGTGAGTACCTCGGCATGCAAGCCACCGCCGATGAGCACGCGGTTATCGACCGCGTATTGCTGGATCGACCACGCTGGACGGCCATCCGCTCAGAAGTTCAGCGCGCATTCAATGCCCGGCTCAATGGGCACGGGCTCAAGCCTAGCGCCTGGAAAGTCGGCGACAACCCAGTGGACAGACTGTTGGGCAAGGAGCTCTGTGTCCTCGCGTGGGCCGTGGAACACATGGAGATTGAGAAAGTGCCGGTCGCCGTGAGGAATTGGCTGGCGCTGCGCCCCGAAGAGCGCTGGTGGCTCTTTGGCATGACGGCCATGAGCACAGGCGGCATCAACGACAGTGACAAAGGTTGGCGGTTGGCGTTGCGCCACGCGCTTGGCGACGTCGCACAAAGCGAACTGCTGCAACCCAAGGCGCGGCATCAACGCGCGGGCGACGACAGCGACCGCCCGACCTTGGACCTATTTGGGAACGAATGAAAAATGAATGAAGCGGTAAGAACAACTACTCCCCTAGTTCCGCTGGCGCTCAAGGACGCACCGGCCCTGATTGAATCGGTGTTCCCTGCGCAAAAAGTCTCGTTCGAGGCGCAAGCCGAACGTAAAGCGGTTGCTGCCCAGACGCTGACTGGGTTGGGTTCCTATTGGAAAGGGCGTAAACCTCTGATCCTGGTGCGCGCCATCGTGCTTGGCAGCCTGCTGCCCGCGACTGACGACCCTGAACAAGACCTCGCGGTGTTCGAGAAGTTGATGGCCTTCGATGAGGAAAGCCTCGCAAGGCGTGCGCTAGCTGAAAACGCGCTGTCCGCGACGCGCTTGCAGGAACTGATCCCCATCAGCGACCCCGAGCGCTATTTTTCCGGACGGGGCTGGCGGCGCGACATCACCGACGATGACAAGCTGGTGCTCTATCGCAGAGCATTGGTGACCTTTGGTAGCTACGAGGAAAAGGCCGGTCTGGGCAAACGCCCCGAAGAAGTCGATCAGGAATGGCTTTACGCTCCGGCGTGGGAGGCCGTTAACCAGCATTACGCGCATTTAGGCATCAACGCCAACAACATTGCCGAACTGGTTGAACAACTGGGCATGCTGCGCTACGGCCATCGGCCGAGGGCCGGTGATACCTTCAGTGGCGGTGGTTCGATTCCCTTTGAAGCAGCACGCATTGGCTGCGACGCCTATGCCTCCGATTTGAACCCGATTGCGTGCATGCTGACCTGGGGCGCACTCAATGTCATCGGAGCCTCCCCCGAGCGCCGGGCAGAGATTGATCGGGATCAACAGGCTGTGTTTGATGTGATCGACAAGGAGATCACCAAACTAGGCGTCGAACATGACGAGAAAGGCAACCGTGCCAAGGCGTACCTTTATTGTCTGGAGACGCGTTGTCCTGAAACCGGGTGGGTGATTCCGCTCTCGCCGAGTTGGGTGATCTCGCCCAAACAAGGCGCGGTTGCGAAGCTCATCCCTGACGAGAAGAACAAGCGTTTCGACATCGAAGTCGTCACGGGAGCATCTGCAGCACAGATCGCGGCTGCCGATAAGGGCACCGTACAAGACGGGGACATGGTCTACACCCTCAACGGTCGCACCTATCGCTCACCGATCAAGACGCTGCGCGGTGATTTCCGTGATGCGGATGGCAATACCGGCAATCGCCTGCGTCGTTGGGAGAAAGATGAGTTTCATCCACGACCCGATGACATCTTTCAGGAGCGCCTCTACGCCATCCAGTGGATCACCAAGAAGTCCATCAATGCGTCGCGGCAGATCACCTATTTCTCCACGGTGACCGAGGCCGACCTCGCACGCGAGCAGAAAGTTGAAAAGCTGGTCGCCAACAATCTAGCCCAATGGCAGGCAGAGGGGCTCGCACCGGATATGGCCATCGAGCCAGGGGACAAGACCGACGAGCCAATTCGCACGCGCGGCTGGACGCATTGGCACCATCTGTTCAATGCGCGACAAATCCTCATACAAGCGATCACCCTGAAAGCCTGGAAGAGTTCTCCATCGGCTCCACTTGGCCGGTTAAACGTTGCCAAGGCAGCAGACTTTAATGCCAAGCTAAGTCGGTGGAAGCCCAGCCAAGGTGGCGGGTTGGGAGGCCCTGTCGGCGTCTTCTCTAACCAAGCCCTCAACACTTTCTATAACTACGCAACGCGCGCGTGGGCTGGCTTCGGGGCCTCCTCGTTCAAGATGGCGGATGCCCCACTGCCTGCCGTGGAGCGCTCCATCGTGTCTGCGCCTGCGGAGCGACCGACGCAGAGTTGTGAGCTCTGGATCACCGATCCGCCTTATGCCGACGCGGTGAACTACCACGAGATCACTGAGTTTTTCATCGCCTGGCTGCGCAAGAACCCACCCAAGCCATTTGACGAGTGGGTGTGGGATTCACGCCGCGCACTTGCCATCAAGGGTTCGGGTGAGGACTTCCGGCGCGGAATGGTCGCCGCCTACAAGGCGATGGCGGATCACATGCCCGACAACGGCATGCAGTGCGTGATGTTCACCCACCAGGACACGGGTGTTTGGTCGGACATGGTCGGCATCTTCTGGGCTGCTGGCTTGCAGGTCGTGGCAGCCTGGTACATCGCCACCGAGACGACGTCCGAGTTGAAGAAAGGTGGCTACGTACAGGGCACCGTGATTCTGATGCTGAAGAAGCGTGCTGCAGGTGATCGTGCAGGCTTCAAGCAACGCATCCTTCCTGCCGTGCGCAGCGAAGTGCAGCGTCAGATTGAAACGATGATGCACCTCAACGACGAGGTGAAGAGCAAACACGGCGAGCCCGTTTTCAACGACTCCGACTTGCAGATGGCAGGTTACGCCGCCGCGCTTAAGGTGCTGACGGCCTATACGCAAATTGGTGGCGAGGACGTGACTGCTTTCGCACTGCGCCCACGCGTGCGCGGTGAGGTCACAGTGGTCGATGAAATCGTCCAACAGGCGGCAGAAGCGGCCAACAGTCTACTGGTGCCCGAGGGTCTGGCAGCCGACACCTGGGCCAAGCTGACGGGTATCGAGCGCTTCATGCTGCGCATGATGGACATGGAAACTACGGGCGCGGCCAAGCTCGACAACTATCAGAGCTTTGCCAAGGCCTTCCGGGTTGAGGACTACAGCCGAGTGATGGGCAGTATGGCGGCCAATCAAGCTCGACTGAAGCGCGTGCCCGAGTTTGCCTCCCGCGACTTGACCGACAGCACCGAGCTCGGTGCCACTCGACTCGGGCGCTTGATCATTGGCGTGCAACAGGTGTTGGCGGAAACCGAACCGCAGGCCATCGTCAGCCAATTGCAGGCCGAAATGGCCGACTTCCTCGAGGTCCGCTCACTGCTGGTGGATTTGTTGGCCTTTATTGAACGCAAAGCCCCGGAAGAGCAAGTCCGCGCCGGTGCTGAAGTTCTTGGCGCACGCCTGAAGAACCTGCGGTTTGGGGCCTAAGTGAATGTCGATCCGGCGCTTCTCCTCCCGGACCCATCGGCTCGACGCGAGCTTCCTGTTGCAGCATCTGCAGGGGGCTCGCAGCTATAAGCGTATCGCTGGCTACTTCACAAGCTCGCTGTTTGAGGTCGCCAACGAACTGCTGGAGACCATTCCTGAGGTCAAGATTGTCTGCAACGTGGACATCCACCCCGACGATCTGAAGGTGGCGCAGCTACGCGAAGCCAAGATGATGGGGCGTTGGAACGAGAAGGCTATCGAAGCAGAGGCCTTGCTCAATCGAGATCGCTACCGTCGCTTAGACACCTTCTTGCAGAAGCATGGTCAGGCCGTGCGCGTGGCTCCAGACAACATCTGCGGTTTCGTGCATGGCAAGGCGGGAGTCATCGAGCTGGCTGACGGCCGCAAGTTGGGCTTCATCGGCTCGATGAATGAGACCCGCAGCGGCTGGCAGCGGCACTACGAGATATTGTGGGAAGACGAGTCCCCCGAAGGGGTCGCCTGGATTGAGGAAGAGTTCGAGTTTTTGTGGAATGCGGCTCGACCGCTTCCGCAGGTGGTCATCCGGGAGGTCCATCGGCGTGGCTACCGCCGCGAGGTGTTCTTCGACGAGATCGACGAAGATGAGAATCTCGCACCAGCGGCCTTAATCGAATCGCCTCTTTACCGCGAGGGATTGTCTCTACAGCCTTGGCAGCAGGGGTTTATCACCGAGTGCCTGCGCCACCACCAACAGCACAAAGTAGTGAGGCTGCTGCTGGCCGATGAGGTGGGGCTCGGAAAGACGCTGTCCCTCGGTACCGCAGCGCTGACACTTTGTTTGCTGGCGGATCGAGAAAACCAGGCGCGCAAGCCAGTGGTGATCTTTGCTCCGGCCACCCTGTGCGAACAATGGCAGACAGAGATGATCGATAAGCTGGCGATCCCCTGTGCGCGCTGGGATACCTTGCGAAAGGTTTGGCTGGACACCGACGAGCGCGTCATCTCACCTGCTGGTCGCGAACAGATTGCCAAGTGCCCCTTGCGGATTGGCATCGTCTCCACAGGCTTGATGATGCGCGACTCGCTGGAAAAACAGCACCTCCTGGGCTTGCGATTCGGTTTGGTCATCCTTGATGAAGCCCATAAGGCGCGCAGTCGCCAAGGTTTCGGAAAGGATGCAGGTTCCCCGAATGAGCTACTCGCGTTCATGCGTGAGATTGCCGCTCGCTCAGATCACGTTCTTCTGGGTACAGCTACGCCGATTCAGACCCAGCCCGAGGATTTATGGGACTTGATGGGCATTCTCCACCAAGGCAAAGGCAACTTCGTTCTTGGCAACGACTTTGCGCTGTGGCATCGACCTCGAGAGGTCCTGCCAATCCTTTCCGGCGAGCAAGAGGTCACAGATACCTCATTTGCCTGGCAGCTGCTGCGGTCCCCTTTACCCCTGGTTGACTCCACCCAAGAGCCGCGCGCAAGAAAGCTGTTCAGCGCCATTCGACAGGACTTAGGGCTCGTTAATGGGGAATGGCAAACCACCAAGACAGCTACAGATTTGACGGAGGATACCCGGGAGATCCTGGAAGATGAGTTGGCGCGCCGAATTTCGGGTGCAACCTTATTCCAGCGAGAGAATCCATTGGTGCGTCACATAGTGCTGCGCAAACGCGTAAGTCTTGAAGATGCTGGACTGTTGACCAAGGTCGGTGTCGACGTTCATCCAGATCGCCAGCTTGTCGGCGACCCACGTTGGTTCGATGCGCTATTTGAGGCCAAGGCACTGCGAACCAATGAGAATTTCCGTGAAGCCTATCGAGAGGCGCGCCTGTTTGGTAAGGCGCTCGGCAAGCGCGGCAAAGGCGGCGGATTCATGAAAAACCTGATGGAGCAACGCATTTGCTCCAGCATTCAGGCAGGGCTAAGTACCGCCAGGATGCTACTCGAAGGCCGAACGATCCACCAAGAGGAAGATGAGCAGGAGGCTGATCTGAAGGTTGAAAGCGGCGAAGAACGCGAGGTCCTGCTCCGCCTAATCAGTCGGCTAGAGCACATTCAGGAAGACCCAAAACTTAACGCCGTTATCCACTACCTGGAAAGAGAAAAGTGGCGAGAGCTCGGGGTCATTATCTTCAGCCAGTACTACGACACGGCCAAGTGGGTCGCCGACGAGTTGGCCGCGCGGTACCCGGATGAGGCAATTGGCCTGTACGCTGGCGCAGGGCGCAGTCGCTTGTATCAACGTGGCGATAGCGTGACGTGCGAGCGGGAAACGCTCAAAAAAATGGTGGCAGAACATGAGATCCGCATCATGGTGGCAACCGATGCGGCGTGCGAGGGACTGAACCTGCAAACGCTCGGCACCTTAATTAATATCGATTTGCCGTGGAATCCGACGCGTCTCGAACAGAGGATCGGACGCATCAAACGCTTCGGTCAAAAACGTGAAACCGTGGATATGCTCAATCTGGTGAATGAGCAAACCGTGGACGAGAAGATCTACGAGCGTCTGTCAGAGCGGATGCGAAATCGCTACGACTTATTTGGATCAGTGCCCGATACGATCAAGGACGAATGGATCGAGGACATCGAAACCCTCGGGGAAAAAATGGACGAGTTCATTAATGCCCAAAAAGAAGCCACCGGATTTGACTTGCGCTATACAGGCACGATGGAGCCACCCGAGAAAGACTGGCGGGATTGCTCAGCAGTGCTGTCACGTCGGGACTTCTCGGTGTTGATGACCACGGCTTGGACGGGATAACGATGTTGGACGAGTACTCGATAGAACAACGCGCGACGCAGATCTTCGATGCGCGCACCAAGGAATACTTTTCCGAGGTATTGAGCTGCTACGCGGCAGGCAACTACCGGTCGGCTGTCGTGATGCTGTGGTCGGTGGTGGTTTGTGACCTTCTGTTTAAGCTCCAGCATCTCGTTGATCTCTACGGTGACGACAAGGCAAAGGCTATTCTGGCCGAGATAAGCAAACTGCAGGAGGCCAACGAACGGTCTTCGGAATGGGAATCGAAGCTGGTGGAGTCTGTGGCGGAACAGACGCAGTTACTGGACATCGCCGAGCGAGAGAACTTGCTGCATCTGCAACGCCAGCGGCACCTTGCGGCTCACCCGGTAGTCAACGCCAATTTCCAGTTGCATCGCCCGAACCGTGACACAGCCCGTGCCCTGATTCGCAACGCGCTCGATGGGCTGCTCACGAAAGCGCCGATCTTATCCAAGCAGATCGTGGGTGATCTGGTCGAGGATCTTGAGCAGGCATCGGGAATCCTGATCGACGACAAGAAGCTGAAGGCGTACTTGGAAAGCAAGTATTTCTCGCGCTTCAATCCGGAGGTCGAGAAGGCCGTCTTCAAAGCCTTGTGGAAGTTTGTGTTCCGGTTGACCGACGAACGGTGCGAGAAGAACCGCACCATCAACTACAGCGCATTGACTCTGCTGTATGGCCGCAACCCGACGCAGTTCCAAACGCAAATCGAAGCCGACAGGGATTACTTCAGCACTATAGCCACGGGTGGCGCGCCCCTTGTGTGCCTGATTCACTTTCTATCGCGCTCGCCACGAATCTACGGGTTACTGGCGGATCACGCCAAGACCGCGATCCTGCACACTGCAGAACAGGAAGCTTCCGCTCACTGCTTGGCGTGGTTCACTTCCAGTTCGCTCGAAGAACACGCCGCGCGGCTTGGTGATTGGATAGCGAGCGCGGACTATCCTCAAATTGATCAGGGAACATGGGACTCTTTACGGGAACTCTCTGATTCGCCGGAGTGGGCCAAAGCGGTGATTCGATTGGCGAACAAGTATTACGTTGCTAGCGGGAGCTATAACGCCGCCGATCAGCGGTTTGCGGAGGTGATCCGGCCCGCTCTTGGGCGGTATGTCATTGACGATTGCATCGATCTCATCGAGGGAATTCAGAGCAACAGCCAGACATGGGAGCGGGGGCGCGCACGTGGAGATCATCGACTGCTGCGTGCCCGAGCAATGGAGCTCGACCCGTCGTTCGATCCAACACAGTACGCAGTTTTCAACCGACACCTCGACTAATGTTGCTGCCAGAGTCGAATGTGAAGTTTCGGCACCATTGATTTCTAATCACGGTTTTGTCGAAAGGGTTTTCCCCTCTGCCGGCATCCGCAGAAGCCATTGTTGCAACGCTCTCAGTTGCTCGGCGTTTTCGTGGCAGGTCTGGTAGTTGGCGACAACGGTTCCGGCGACGGCAGAGAGCGCAATGCCTTCGGCGGCCGCATCAGCATCTCTGGCGGGCTCGGGCAGCTCACCGGTGGCGGCAGCGTCGTGCAGGCGCACAAAGCCCCGGTTGATAGTGCAAGCAGCATCGGCTTGAACGGGCACATAGACGGGAATTTCCTTGATGATGGTGTCGCCCTTCTCGCGGACGACGCGGACGCGGTCGACGTACTGGGTGACGACCTCGACGGTGGCTTGCGCCTGCCGCTCGCGGGCGGCGGCGATCTGTAGGGCTTGTTGATGGATGGCGGCATCCCATCGCGCTTGAACGTGGCTCGCCCCCTTGATCCAGCCGAAGCCAACCAGGGCGACGCAGAGCGCCGTGAGTGCCAGCAGCCGGTACGGCCACGGAATCACGCTCACGACGCCTCCCCGATGCACTGCCGGTATTCAGCTTCTCGCCGTGTAGCGAGCCCACCGCACAGCCGCACGTTGGTGGGCAGCGCGCAGTCTTTGCCCTGGAAGAAGCGCCAGCGCAGCAGCTCGGCACAGGCCCCTGCGTAGTCCTGAACGTTGAGTTTTCTGACCAGCGTGGACTGGCAGAACGCGCGGCTGCCGACGTTGTAAGAAAAGCTCACCAGCGCGTCGTACTCGTGCTGGGCCAGGGGCACGGTCACGCATTGCTTGAGCGCCCCCTCGAATTGCTGCACGTCGGTAAGTGCCCGAGCCAGCGCCTTTGGCGGCGTGGTGGTGTCGCCCAGCTTCACCCCGGTGGTGGTGCCGAAACCAATGGTCGGTACATCGCCCTTGACGGGGATCACTGCACGGTCGGTGTAGCCCTCGTGCAGCACGATGCCAACCAGGGCGGCAGCGGACAGCGTCAGTCCGGCCACCGTCCTGCGCATCGCTGGTGATGGTGGCCGGGTCATCGGTGCATCTCCGGCTGAGCCACGATGCGAGCTACGGTTGCGCCGATGCTGGCGGCAAAGGCCAGCAGCACGAACGCGCCGCGCGGTAGTACGTCCCCGAACAGCGGCACCACGACTTCCGCCGCCGTGAAGGCAGCGGCCAGCAGCGAGAAGCGGATGCTCCAGGCCCGTCGCAACACGCGCCGCCAGTCGTCCAGAAGGCAGATCTTCGGCTTGGCAGTCATTGCACGCCTCCCATCAGCTTCAACTTGATGGCAGCCCCCACCAGCAGCGCGGCCAGGATGCCGGTGGTCACGACCTTGACGGTGGTCTGCCACGCCGTTCGGCGGGCATCGCGCCACGCTTCCAGCAGATCGCGCAGTTCGCGGATGTCCTTCGCGGCACTGCCGTTCTCCAGCCCGAGATGGGCAAGGCAACGCTCGGCTCCGCGTTCGGCGGCACGGTCGAGCAGTTCGTCGAAGTCCTCGCGGCGCAAGAGAAGCATGTTCTCGACGTGCGCAGGCTGTTGTTGTTCGGGTTCGGTCATTGCGGTCTCCAGAAATGCGAAACCCGCCCAGTGCGTGAACATCTGGGCGGGTTTCGGGTGGGTACGATGATGGGAAATCAGATGGCGATGCCAGCGCTCCAGCCGGTGGACTTGTAGGCCGAGAGCTTGGCCTCGTCCTCGATGTAGCAAAGCCAGCCGATCTTGGGTGCGTGGTACTCCCAGGCATCGCCGATGCGTACGGCGATCTGGTTGGTTTTGCCTGCCCACACGCCCGTGGCGGCGGCAGGAATGAGGTAGCGGTCGCCGTTGGCGGGGCTGGCCGGTGGCGTGGTCAGGTCGCGGTCTTTCACGGACAGGCCGACCACAGCGCCGAGGCGCTTGAGGTTGGCGTCCATGCCGGTGTCCCAGCCGCTCTCGCCGAGCGTCCAGCCGTAGTTGAGTCCAAGGTTCGGATCGGTTGATGACATGGTTTATCTCCAGAGATTCGATGCGTGGCGAATACGCCGGACTGCTTCCGGGTCGCCGGTGCGATGACTTTGCTGCGGGTGCTGTCGCCAGTGACGCCCGACGATGGGCAGGTACAGCACGCCGCCACGTTTGGCCACGAGCAGGGTCAACAGCCAATCGGCAAAGTTATTGAGGTCGGTGGTTTCCTTGAGCACGGCTTCCACGGCGGAGCGCCGCATCACGATCAGGCCGTGCACGTGGCTGGCGCTGTTGGCGTGTTGCCAACGGCTGTAGGCTAGACGCCGCACGGCGATGTCCTGGCCGCTTTCGTCGGTCAGTGCTTCGTCGGTGTAGGCCATCACAGCCTGCGGGCAGGCATCCAGCGCATCGGCCAGTTGTGTGAAGGCAACATGCGTCGCCATACGCAGAAATCAGTGCGCCCGCAAGAGAAACTTCTGGATTATCTGTCACTGTGCCAACTGTGTTGACTAAGCTTCCTAGATTGCTCAATACATTGGCAAAGTTTGCAAGATCTTGTGTGGCGCCACTGCCTGATTCAAGCGTATAAAGACTCTGCATCAATGTTACAGACTCTGTTTGAATCAATGTGCCATTGAGAAATGGATTATTGGTAAGGCCGGCCACATCCTGAGCAACAGATATGGCATCTGTTGTTATAGGTTTGTTTTGACTATAATCTCCGTAAAGTGTAACGAAGTCATTTATTGCGTTAATGTAATTTAAATTGTTCGCCAGCTTTTCGGGATTTGCCGGAGCATAACCCATTGCTACTTCTCCTACATTCGATTAACTGCAATAATAGAAAATATGCATGCCATCAGAAAGACCATGGCTATTGAGTAGATCTGTGATATGGCATACACGTAACCGGCAGTCTTTCTTGTTATTCCAATATCGCCAATCATTGTTGGGTAAAAGTATGGCTCTAAAGGTTTTAACCTCCAGCTTCTGCCGATCACATGACCTTTCATGTATTCGTTATATTTTTCTTCTGTATAGAAAATTTCTGCGGCTTGTAGCCCGGACACCCCAAAAATCGCCGTAAAGATAAAAATAAATTTAATGTGTTGCGTCGTAAAATCATGCAATCCAATTACGATAGAGGAGTTGACAAAGTGATGGAGTAAAAATGCAGAAACAACCCCAAAAACAAAGCTTATCCCAGCAACGTTTTGCAAGATCCGTCCGACAATTCTATGAACTATTCTCATGGTAACGTCCCGCAGAAGATAATTATGGCGCAGCCGTGTCGTTACTACCTTGTATGCCGATATAAGTGATGCTGCCATATGTCCGGGCATATGATGAATGTTATGCTTCAGCTTCCTGAAGGATTTCGCTGACCTATACCCGATCAAATCGTCGGGATCAGTTGTTCCCCGCTGAGCAACAGCGGGTCGTCAAACTGCTGGTGGAAAAGGTAGTGGTCGCGCCTGACAACATCGAGGTGCGCCTGCGTGCCAACGGGCTGGAGAAGGTTATCCGGGAATTGCGTCCGAGTGGGCTCCAGGAAAAAGCAGCAGAGGAGACAGCATGAGCTCTACAAAAATCCTGCCTACAGGCAAGACCGATGTTATGGAGACCAGCGACGGTCGCCTGACGCTGACGACACCCATACGCATCAAACGTCGTGGCAACCGTAAGGCGGTGACCTTGCCTGATGGAGAAATCTTCAAACCCACCCGAGGTAATCATGCACCAACTCCGATCCAGTTGGCCCTGGCCCGGGGACACCGCTGGCTGGCCATGCTGGAGTCCGGCCAGGCTGAGTCGCTGACCGAGGTAGCTGAACGAGAAGGTATGGATCGCGCCTATGTCAGCCGTATGGTCAACCTCACTACCCTGGCCCCCGACATCGTTGAGGCTATCCTCGACGAGAACTTGCCGGCAGAGGTGACGCTGTTCGATCTGGCTTCGGCCACGCCGCTGATATGGGGCGAACAGAGGGCACTTTTGGAATCCCTGTGCTGCCTCAGCACCCTGGGTGAAAATAGCACTGGCTAGGCGATGCTGCTATCCAAACGCATTGAACAGTCAACACGTAACTGATTGTTTTAGAACGACTCGCAAAAAATGCTTTGTTGACTTCGCTGTTTTGAAGGTCGGTAGGGCTGGAGAGAATAACTGCCAGGAGAGAGCAGAATACGCCTCAGACGAGGTGCTGTGGTGAGGTCTGGAAGTCCGCAGAGATCCGCAGGAACCCCTACGGGTGCGCGGTAGTGGGCAACAAAAAAGGCCAGCTGAGAGCAGTTGACCTTTGAAGGATGGTGGCCCAGCCCAGAATCGAACTGGGGACACGCGGATTTTCAATCCGCTGCTCTACCAACTGAGCTACCGGGCCGCAAGAGGGGCGTATTAAACCTGTTCTGCCTCAGATCGTCAAGCTTTGGGTGGAACGTAGCCCTTCGGACGCTCGTAGTCGGCGTCATCGAGGAACTTGGTCAGCTGCTCTGCCAGAAAGGTCTGGGTCGTCGGCGCCATGAGGTTGAGATGATTCTCATTGATCAGCATGGTCTGATGGCGCAGCCATTCCTGCCAGGCCTGTCGCGACACGGTGGCTAGGATCTGCTGGCCACGCTCACCTGGAAAAGGAGCAGCGGCGAGGCCCTCCATCATCGTCTTGTATTTGCGACACATCACCATAGCGGGCATGTGGGACTCCAGCTTTCTTCGAGATAGCGCTCGACAGGCGCCGGCAGCGCCGGTTTCTCGGCGCCGTAAGCATACCAGATGCCCGGTTTTTCAGCGACGAATGTCGGCACTGCCAGAGTCCACAGCTGCAGGTACAGTCGATAGTGGGTGAAGTCATGCTGCAGACTGCCGGCTTTTTCCAGGGTGGCCGGTGCGAGCGCATGGTGTTCGAGCCAGGCGTGCAGATCCTGCTCCGCCGCTTCACATTCCGGCCAGCTGAAAAGTCCCGCCCATAGCCCGCGGTTAGGGCGTCTTTGCAGCCAGATGCGCCCTTGTGCGTCATGGATGAGCAGGGCTTGGCGTTGACGGATGGCGCGTTCCTGGCGGATGCGTTTACGTGGGTAGGCCGTCACATCGGCGCGGCGATATGCCTGGCAATCCTCCTTGAGAGGGCAGCGCGGGCATTCAGGCTGATACGGCTTGCAGAGCGTGGCGCCGAGATCCATGATGGCTTGTGCATAAGCACCGGCGCGATCGTGTGGCGTGTGCTCATGCGCCCAGCCCCAGAGCAGCTTCTCAGCCGGACTCGAGCGGGCATCGAGAGGCAGGGCGTGATAGCGGGCGAGCACCCGCCGCACATTGCCATCGAGAATGACGCCATCAGCGCCTTGCCCGAGGGCAAGGATGGCGCCGGCAGTGGAGCGACCGATACCAGGCAGTGCCATCAGTGCGGCCAGGGTCATCGGAAATTCACCACCGTATTGTCGCAGCACGATGTCGGCGCAGGCGTGCAGGCGATGCGCGCGGGCGTAGTAGCCGAGACCAGCCCAGTGACTGAGGAGGGCATCGAGTGGCGCCATGGCCAGATCGGCGAGTGTCGGAAAAGCCGCCATGAAGCGCTCAAAATAAGGGATGACGGTGCTGACCTGCGTCTGCTGCAGCATGATCTCGGAGACCCAGACGCGATAGGGCGTCGCCGGGGTTTGCCAGGGCAGGTCATGGCGGCCGTGCTCGGCGAACCAGCGTAGCAGGGGCATCGCCAGCGCATTGGCCATCAGTGATAGCCCAGCAGGTGAGCGCCTTGATAGAACACGAAACTACACACCCAGGCCAAAGCGATGGGCCAGGCGACCGCCACCAGGGTGTAGAGACGGCTGCGCGACTCATTGTAGAGGGTGACGACGGTCGACAGACAAGGTGTGTAGATCAGGGTGAACAGCATATAGCTGAAAGCCTGTACGGCATCCATCTGCAGGCGCAGATGTGCCGCCAGGGCCGCGCCCTGCGCCGCGTAGATGACCGCCAGGGCGCCGAGGACGATCTCTTTGGCGACAAAGCCGAAAATGAGCGTCACGGCGAGATGGTCATCCATACCGAGGGGAGCGAGCAGGGGGTGGGCGCAGTGACCGATGAGGCCAGCCAGGGTCTGCGTCGAGGCCACCGGCGCACCCCAAGGCAGATGCGTCAGCAGCCAGATCATGACGACGCCGGCGGTGATGAATTTACTGGCGCGGCGCACGAAGTGCAGCACCTCATGCCAGCCGCGCAGCCACATCATGGCGAGGGTTGGCCAGCGGTAGGGGGGCAGTTCGAGAACGAAGGGCTCGGTGGCGGGGAGCCAGCGCTTGAAGATGAGCGCCGTCAGCATCGCCGTGAGGATGCTGATGAGGTAGAGACTGAATAAAACGAGCGGCGCACGGTGTGGTGTAAACAGCACCGAGGTCAGAAAAAGAAAGACTTGCAGACGTGCCGAGCACAGGGAAAGAGGGATGATGAGCATGGTCAGCAGGCGCAGAGGGCGGCTGCGCATGACCCGGGTCCCCATCAGCGCCGGCACATTGCAGCCAAATCCCATCAGCACCATGACGAAGGCGCGGCCATCGAGACCGAGACGGCTCATCAGCGCGTCCATGAGATAGGCGGCGCGCGAGAAATAGCCGGTGTCTTCGAGCAGGGCCATGAGCAGAAAGAAGAGGACGATGACCGGGACGAAGGAGGCGACGGTCGATACGCCATCCCATAGGCCATCGAGCAGCAGTCCGCGCAGAAAATCCGGTAAAAAACCCAGCCAGGGCGTCAGCAAGCCGGTCTTGATGGTGTCGAAGAGGCTGGAGAGGGCATCCTGAATCGGGGAGCCGAGAGCGTAGACACCTTGAAAAATGGTGTACAGGATGAGAAAAAACAGCGGCAGCCCCAAGACCGGATGCAGCAGCCAGCGATCGATACGATCGGTCATCTGCGGCGTCGCCTGCGCCGGCACATGGATGTGACGCAAAGCCCTTTCCCGGGCCCGCGCCAGGTGTGCCTCATCCGGCACCTGTGTCCAGACCTGCCCGAGGGGCTGGGCATCACGCACATCGCCGGCGAGCAGGGCGGCCAGGCTGGGGTCGACCTGACGCATGCCCTCACCGCGTTTGGCGGAGAGAGCGATGACCGGCATCTCGAGTTCCTGCGCCAGTCCCTCACAATCGATACGGATGGCGAGCTGGTCGGCCTCATCACGCATGTTCAGCGCCAGCAGACAGGGGCGGCCGAGGGCGGCGACTTGCAGGATCAGACCGAGCTGTCGTTGCAGCTGCACGGCGTTGGCGACGATGAGGATGGCATCGATGGCCTGGGTCTGTAAAAAGTGTTGTACCACTTTTTCATCGTCGGAGTAGCCGCGCAGATCGTAGATACCGGGCAGATCGACCAGTTCGATGAGATCACCACCGACGATCAGGCGGGCGGTGAGCAGGTCGACGGTGATACCCGGCCAGTTACCGGTTCGCGCCATGGAACCGGTGAGGCGATTGAAGAGGGTGGACTTGCCGGTATTGGGCATGCCGAGCAGAACGACGCGTTTTTTCACTCAAGTCACCATGATGGCGCGGGCGTCAGCGACGCGCAGGATGAGATCGGTGGTGCCGGCGCGCACTTGCAGCGGGCCGTTGAAGCGGGCACGGCGAATCAGGGTGATCGACTGCCCGGGCGTCAGCCCGAGGGCGTGCATGCGCGCACACAGACCCTCTTCCAGATCCAGGGCGAGGATGCGTGCGCTTTGCCCAGTGGGCAGCAGGTCCAAACTCAACACGGATGTTGACGGTTCAAGCGGCATGGCTGGACACCACTAAATAAGAACATTTCTCATTATCGTTTATCTTCATGATCCCCGCAAGCGCTCCCCCAGGCATTCGAGCGACTTCTTGATCCTGATCAAAGTTTATCGCCTCAAATCAGAATTACTGATCATTCCTATAAGAATTACTCGTTTTTCTTATGAGCAATAAGAAATTAGCATAAGCTTATTCCAATACGGTATGAGGTGCCGCCATGCAGACGCTCAAAAACTGGTTGCCGGGACTCCTCCTGGTCCATCTCATCCTGGTGGCCGCCTATCTTCTCGCCCACCTTACGGTCGTTCAGCATCTCGGCCTCGGGCCCCTCACCGTCGCCATCATCCTCGGCGCCGTCTTCGGCAACCTCCTGCCGGGCAGGACGCATACCGACACGCACGCCGGCGTGATGCTGGCACAAAAGCAGCTGCTGCGCTGGGGGGTCGCCCTCTATGGCCTCAATCTCAGCCTCGCCCAGGTCATCCACGTCGGTCCTGCGGCACTGGTGATCGACATTCTCATGGTCATCAGCACACTGCTCCTCGGCTGGTGGGTGGGCGTACGCCTGCTCGGCATGGATGAGGAGACGGCTATTCTGACCGCTGCCGGCAGCGCCATCTGTGGTGCCGCCGCTGTCGTCGCCACCGAATCGGTCCTCAAGGCCGAGCAGCATAAAACGGCGGCCGCCGTCGGTACCGTCGTGCTCTTTGGTAGCCTGGCCATGCTCATCTATCCCCTCATCTTTCATATCTGGACGATCAATGCTGGTCACTTTGGCATCTACGCCGGATCGACCGTGCATGAGGTGGCACAGGTCGTCGCCATCGGCAAGACGGTCGGTGATCAGCAGATGACCAATGACGCCGTCATCGTCAAGATGATCCGGGTGATGCTGCTGGCGCCCTTCATGGTCGTGCTCGGCGCCCTGCGTCGCCATCGCCATCCGGGCGGCGAAAGGCAGGCGGCCCTGGTGCCGGGATTTGCCGTCGCTTTCATCGTCATCGCCCTGATCCACCCCTATCTCGGCCTGCCGCAGAAGCTGGTCGATATACTCAAGGGTTTTGATACCTATATGCTGGCGGCGGCGATGGCGGCCCTCGGTCTGGGCAGCACCCTGAGCAAATTGCGCATGGCGGGTAAGGATGCCCTGCTCCTGGCCAGCATCCTCTTCGCCTACCTGATCCTCGGTGGTGGCTTCATCAATACCATGATCAACCGCGTCTTCGCCTGAGACAGTCAGATGCTGCGGCAGCCTTGGCGCTGCCGCAGCATTGTCTTGTGCGGTCAGGGTTGGGGACGGGGCAGGGGCGCGAGCTGATCGAGCAGCTGCTGGCGCAGCGCCTGTCGCTGCTGCCGGTTGGCTTGACGGAAACGCTGACGCAAGGCCTGTTTCTGCTCGATTGGTAGGCGTCGCCAGGCGGCGCGCAAGGCCCGCCGCCGCTCCGGCGGCAAGCTGCGGAACCAGCGGAAGCGTTCACGCAGACGTTCCTGTTGTTGCGGCGGCATCTGCGCATAGGCATCGGCGCGCTGTATCAGGCGCAGCTTACGATCCTCCGGCATCTGCGCCCACTGCTCGCGTACCGGCGCCAGCAGTTGTTGTGCCGCCGGCGAAAGATCCTGCCAGCGCGGGCTCTCTGCCGTCGTCGCTGTCGCCAAGGCGCAAAGCAACAAAGTCGCCAGACATCGCCGATCAGCTGGCATGAGTATCCTCTCCGATGACCATGAGCATGCTCATGTCATCGAGCATCTGCGGATCGACGCGTTTTTGTGCGACCGGTGTCAGCGCTGAGGTCCAGGTCTGGCCCGAACCCGAGGCCAGCAGCAGGGTCATGCACGCCACCGCCAGGCCGCCGCCGGCCCAGCGCAGCACCAGCCAGGGGCGCCGCCGCTGTGCGCTCAGGACCTGCCGGCGCATATCCCGCAAGCGCCGCATCTGCTCGGGCTGCAGAGCCTGGGCGTGGCGGTCGAGGGTATGCTTGAGGGTATCCCACAGGATGTCATCAGGCTCATTCATGAGGGGTCTCCGAGTTGTCCTCGAATACTTTGCAGGGCACGGAACAGATGCGTCTTGACGCTGCCTTCACTGCAGTCCATGGCCGCGGCGCACTGCGCGACGTCGAGACCTTCCCAGATGCGCAGCATGAAAGCCTGCTGCTGCCGCAAGGGCAGGGCGCGCACGGCCACCTCGACTCTCGCCATATCGCGGGCGCGCTCGATGAGCAGGGCGGGGTCGCGCGGCACAGGGTCGGGCGCTTCCGCCACCGGATCAAAGTCGTCCTCGCGCTCGACGCCGGGCAAGGCCTGCCAGAAGCGGCGTTTCTGCCGGCTCTGGCGGCTATGCCAGTCGAGGATGCGGTTCTGCAGGATGCGCATGAACAAGGCTGGCCATTGTGCCGCCGGGCGATCACGGTACTTGCGCACCAGAGCGAGCATGGCATCCTGAACGATGTCGAAGGCCTCGGCGTCGATACGCGTAGCCATGCGCGCCATGCGAAAAGCGCGGCGCTCGACACTGCTGAAAAAGGCGTCCAGCCCGTCGCCTCCGGACAAGGCAGCCTCATCGAGGGGCGTCGTCAACAAGAACTCCTGCATGGCGGCATGACCATCCTAGCTATGCTCTGCTGCGGATAACGTCGCAGCGACGCGGCGGTTGACGTCTTCATCGATAGACCGGATGCCAGTAGATGACCGGAGCGCGACCGCTATAGATACCAAAGCTGGCGAGGCCGGACGGTGTCGTCGCCGCGACACCGGATTGACCGGCATTATAGGGGAAGATCTGCAACCAGGCCGGCGCCTGCGGCAGACTGAGGAGGATGGCGCCGGTCACCCCGGGTGCCGACAACTGTACCTGCGTCTGACCACCGAGCAGCACCGCCTGATACGGCGTGACATAGCTCGGTTGTGTGCTCTGCAGCGTCAGTCCGCCCTGCGGATCGACGAGCTGATAGTCGCCATAGCTGGCATTGCTGCCGCTCGGTGCCAGCGCCAGGCTGGTGCAGTTGTCGAGGGTATTGAGGACGAAGTCGCTGTTGCCACCGCCGACGCTGGTATAGTACTGGGCGCTGACCGGCACATTGAGAGGCAGAAGCTCGGAACCATTGGCGGCACTGATCCACAGGCGGCCATAGCGCTCACTGGTGCTGCCGAGACCGACGGCGTCGGGTGTCGTGCCTCCAGAGCTGGCGAGATTGAAGCCGTTGAGAGCGATACCATCGCTATCGACCGAAGCCAGGCCGACGTTGAAATGATCGAAACTGCCGTCGGGCTTGCTCGCTGCATTGAGGCTGACGGGCATGTTGATGGCATTGCTCTGGCCATTGGTCCAGGTGTTGCCGCTCATGTTGCCGAGGTTGAGGCGGGCGCTCAAGGGCGTGACGACCGTGCCAAGATCGACGGCGCGCGGCACGAGATCGGCGCTGCCCGGGCTATTGAGCTGCAGTTTGGCGAAATTGCCGGTGTAGTTGCTGGTGGTGTTGTTACCAAGATTCTGGGCGACGAGGGTGAAGCCGGCCTGCATCGTCTGCTGCATATAGGTGAAGCCACTGGCGCAGGCCGGCGTCAATTGAGCGGAACCGCCGAGCAGCGCCAGGTGGTCAGGGACGAAGCGCCCGACGTCTGGTGCCTGGCCCTGCACCTGATTGCTGCCACCGAGATAGTTGTTGAGACTGGCATCGATCTGGATGATGCCGACGTCGCTATAGCTGGCTGTGGTCGTGGCGCTGCCATTGCTGAAGCCACTGATGCTGGCCGGCGACAAGGTGCCGACGCTGCCAGGGTTGGGCAGGATCTGTAGCGGTGCCAGATTGACCACGGCGTTGAAGTGCGGGGTGACCGGATCGCCGATGAGGTTGCTGCCCGGATCGGGCTGACCATCGTTGTTGGTATCCTGCGCACTCTGCCAGAGCACCGCCTGCACGGTCATCGAAAAGTTGTTGCCGGCTTTGGCGAAGTAAGGGCTATCGTTGGCATTGTCGGCGTAGGACAAGGCGGCATCGGTGAGGCCATTGGCCAGGCGATCGCCGGAGAAGTCGATGGCAAAGCCGAAGGGGCGTATGGCCCAGAGCGGACCACTGCCGGCGATGACATTGTTGCCACCGGCGAGATTGACGGCAAAACCACTGCTGTCGTCGACGAGGTTGAGCGCGACCTGGCCGACGTCGTCGCTGCCCAAGGCGAACTGGGCGGTGCCGGCGACGAAGTTCAGGCGGATGTTGTTGCTGCCCGGCTCGCTGTTGGGCAGAGCGACGCCGGCGATATTCGGGGCATTGCCAGCCGGATCAAGGGGGCCGCGCTGCACCCAGGCCTTGAGGTTGTAGCTGCCGTTATAGGCGGTGGCGACCTGGCACTGTGCGCCGCCGCTGCCATTGCGCGTCCACAGCTGTGCCTGCAACTGCTGTGGGCGGCCGGCGACGACGTCATTGCCGAGGGGATCGACGCTGCTGATGACAAAAGCATCGTCACGGAAGCTGACGCTGCTGCTCTGTCCCGACACACCGCTGCTGCTGGCGGTGATGATCAAGTCATCGGCATGGACGTCATTCAGCAACAGAGTGACCTGGCCCTGATCAGAAGGTGAAAACACATAGATGGCGCCACCGGTGTCGCCGTTGGCGCTGAGGCTGCCCTGCGCCGTCGGCCCCAGACTCCAGCTGCCATGGCCACTGCTGGTACTGATCTGCAGGCTGCCGGTGTAGGCAGTCATGGCGGCGCCGCTACTGTCGAGCACGGTGAAGGTGACCGACTGCGGGCTGCAGGTGCTGGCCTGCGCCGAAGCGCTGATGCTGATCGCCGCGATCAGGCTGGCCTGACAGTAAAAGAGCTGGCTGGCCGGAATGGTCTGCAGAGCGATATGCCGCGACTGCCAGCTGAGGTTGACGCTGGCATAGCCTAAGTGCTGGAAATAGTCGAGATCGATGGGGTAGTACTGCCCGGCCTTGAGCGCGATCGGCCCCGAGGACGCCGTCGTCGCGGACTGCAATTGCCAAGCATTGATGATGTTCTGGCCGTTCAGGGACAGGCGGTTACCGTCGTCGCTGGTCACCGAAAAGGTGTATTGGTCGTTGCGCGGCACCTGGACATAGCCGATCCAGCGCGTCGAGAAGTCGATGCCGGGAATGCCGGCGATGGGGGAGCTCTGATAACCCCAGTTGAAGTCGATTGGAGCGTCGATCCTCTGCACGCTGTTGCCGGTGAAAAAGGCGAAGGCCACACCGTTCTGATCGTAGTAAGTGCCCTGCAGGCCGGGGGCGTACTGCGTGCCGCCCTGCTCGATCAAGGTCGCCGCGCTGTTGGCAGCGACGGCGTAGCCATTGCTGCCGAGCAGCTGATTGACGGTGACCGTGTAGCTGGTGCCGGCGCTCAGGGCGCTGGTGGTGAGGATGACGCCGCTGGCATTGTTGGGATCGATGCTGGCGGCGAGGATGCTGGCGCCGCCGTTGATCTGATAGTCGCCGAGCTGGCTGGCGCTGCCAGGATCGATGGCGGCGCTGAACAGCAATTCGAGGCTGTTGGTGCTGCCGCAAGGCTGGGTCATGCCCTGCAGGGTGGGGCCCTGCAGGGAGTAGAGGTTGGCCTGCGGCACGGTTTGCCAGTAGCCGCCTTGCTGATAGCTTTTATAGGACAGCCAATTCATCTGGGCGATGGCGGCGCCGAGGTTCTGAAAATACTGAACAAGGATCGGATAGAGGCCGCGTTGGACGTAATTAAAACCCCAGTAGTCGGCGGTTTGGGCGTGCTGCGTCCAGTCGTTGATGAGCTCATCACTACCATTGAAGACGGCACTGCGGCCGGAACCGATCGGGTCGTTGAAGTCGATGTAGACGCGAATGCCATCATCGCTTTCGGTATTGATCGCCCAGTAGTCACTGGTCGGAAATTCGATGGCACCGGTCCAGGCGACAGCGAACTGGGTCTGCTGGACATTCGTCGCCGGCGCGCTGTTGCTCCAGTTGAAGTTGATCGTCGGGTCGATGCGCTGCAGCACCGGCGTGCCACTGAAAGCGAGGTACTGCGGATTGCTGTTGTAGTTGTAGTAGCTGCCATAGAGGCCATCGCCAGTGCCGCCACCGGGCGCAGCAGACGCCGTCATGGCGAAAGTGCAGAGGGCGAGAAGACGCAGGATCATAGCCATAGATCGGCCTCCAGGGTGCGCGCGACGCTGTCCGTCTGACCGGCGGCACCGCTATGGGCGAGGGCGGTCAGGGTGTACCAGGTATGGGATTGCCCGTCTTCGCTGATCGGGCCATAAGCCTGGCAGCTGACGTCGACCTGAAAGCCCTTCAGACTGCCATCCTGCAAGAGCAGGCTGGTGTTGCAGGACTGACCATGCTCGAGCCGGTAGATGCCCCAGTCGAGACCGCTCTGCGCGGCGCTGAAGGCGCGCAGCTGCAGGCTCTGATGGCCGCTGGCGGTGCTGCTCAAAGTGAGCCACTGGCTGAGCAGGGTGACCACGGCAGCGACGACGACGATGATGAAGATGGCCAGGACCAGGGCGACGCCGCGCTGACGGCGCTCAGATGCCGTTCGGGACATAGACCTGCTCCAGGAGGTTGACGTTCTCGCCATTGCCGGTCAGGGTCAGCTGCAGGGTGATGACGCCGCTGCGCGTGGCGGTACCGCTCTGATAACTGAACTGGCAGGCGCTGATCTGCGGGCTGACCAGGGCCGAGGTGCTGCCCGCCGGCGGACTGGCGATGGCCGGCTGGATGGCGTAGGCACTGTAGCGCAGGAGCTGTCCGGCGCTGCAGACATAGCTGATCGGCGTGTCGACGACGTAGTAACGCTGTGCCGGTGAAGGATAGGGAAACTGCCAGGCCGATGACAGGGTGATCAGGCTCTCGGGACTGCCGCTGCTGACGCTCACACGGGTGCCGGGCGGGGTGATGACGGCATCGCCAGCGTAAGCATCGGCGCCCGGTTGTCCGGTGTGGTAGATCACCAGGCGGCTGCCTGCCGGCACCTGGGCCTGCGGACCGGCGACCTGAAAGCTGCTGTCCGGCTGAGTGAAGTCGAGGGTGTCGGAGCTCGGCAGATTGCTGGCGCTGGCACGATAGCGCCCGGCGCTGGCGACGTGCAGCAGTTCGAAGCCCTGGCCATTGGCGCTGACGCGCAGGCTGTTGGGCAGGGCTTCGTGGATGTCGCGCTGCATCAGATCGAGGGCATTGTCGGCGAGCATGACCAGATGGGTACGTTCGCGCGTCGCCGCCCAGGCCTGGAAGGGCGACGCCGACAAAGGCAGGATGATGGCGGCGATGATGCCGATGAGGACCAGGGAGATGACCAGCTCGATGAGGGTGAAGCCGCGCTGCCCCATGCTCAGTACCTCGTCCGGATGGCCGTCGTCACCGTCTGCAGGCCGGTCGCCTGAGCGATGACGGTGATGTCGATGCGCAGGACGTCGGCCGGCGGCAGGCCCTGCCAGGCATAGTTGGGGGTGACGCTCACCTTGATCTCGTAGGCGCTCAGCGCCGGAATCGCCTGACCATACTGATCGTGCGCACCGACGTCATCGAGGCCGTTGTAGTCGCAGATGTTGTTCATCTGCGCGCGCACCTCCACCGGTCCGGCACAGGCCGGCGCCGTCGCCGCCAGGCTCGGATCGACGAAGGGCTTGGCGGTGATCTCCTCCATATAGGCGCGGGCGATGGCGTTCGCCTGTTCAGCGATCATCGGATCGGCCGAGTGTCCGACGAGGGCACCGAGAGCGCCATAGAGTGCGCCGGCGGCAAGACCGATGACGACGAGGGCGATCACCAGCTCGATGAGGGTGAAGCCGCGTGCTTTCATTGGATGTACCCGCTCAGCCCGTAGAGGACGTAGCTGCGGCTGACCGCGCCGCCCTGCGCCTGGATGGTGAGCTGATTGAAAGGCGCACTGTTCCAGCTGCCGCTACGGATGCTGCCGTCGGGGGCGAAGATGAGGTTGCCGAGGCCGCCGCTCAACACCAGATCGCTCGGCGCCGTCGCCGCCAGGGCCGTGCCCGTCTCCGGATCGATGAGGGTCTGCGTGAACGCAGGCGGCAGAGGCCCGCCCGGACATTGCGCGTCGCTCATGGCCTGATACCCGGTCGCCGAGATCTGCATCTGCACATGGCAGCCACTGGTCACGGCGGCGTCGTGGGCATAGCGCAGCTGGTTATAGAAAGACTCTTCAAAACCGCTGTCACGAAAGGTGGTCTGCGAAAAAAAACGCGGCCCGATGAGGGCCGCGGTGATGCCGATGATGAGCATCACCGCGATCAGCTCGACCAGGGTGAAGCCGCGCACCGCCGGCATCGGCGCCGGCATCAGCAGGCGAGGTAGTTTGCCGGTGGTGCGGTGACCGTCGCCGCCATTCCTGGGGCTGCTGCGTTATAGGTGATGATGCAGGTGGCAGGGGCATTGACCGGCGAGATGACACCGGCGGCGGTGATAGTATAATCCGTGGCGCTCAATTGCGCCGCCGTCATGATGCCGGCATTATCAGCGGTCGGATAGCCGTTGAGCATGGTGACTGCCTGTCCTTCCAGCATGATGTTTCCTGCCGGCTGACCACTCGCCAGCCAGTCGGCGTGGGCGATGGCCATGGCCGAGTTCACCGCGCCGCGTGCGCCCTGCAGGGAGGCGTAGCGCGCCTGCTGGCTGAGATCGGCGAAGCGCGGCAGGGCCACCGCCGCCAGGATGCCGATGATGACGATCACCATCACCAGTTCGATGAGGGTGAAGCCGCCTTGTTGTTGCCGTCTTGTCGCTTGCATCGTGACACTCCTCTTGGGGACTTGTTTTAGCGTAAATCTTGAGCGTGCATCAGTGTGCATCATCGTGAATCTCGACCCGTCCCTGGTGGGTGTCGTAGATCAAAAACCGCCTTTCGCTACCGAGCTCGTCTTTCTCCGCAACGACACAGAGACCGCCGGGCAGATCACGCACCTGCCAGTGCGGATCCGCACTGCCGCTGAGGATCTGCCACAGACCGGCGCAGCCGCCCAAGGATCCTGTCCGCAGAGCCTGCGGCCAGCCTTCGGCGCTGAAGCGGTAGCGCATCAGATCGCCTGACTTTGGCCCTGACCTTGGCAAGGCCGGCCCGGCGATCTGACGCTCCTCGTGTAGTATAGAGACCGCCGCCGAAAATTGCTTGCTCAGTCTTTGCCATTGTGCACCGCGCATCGCCGCCAGAGAGCCTTTGATCGGCATGATCGCCCAAGTCAGCAGCAGAGCGATGCTCATGACGACGATGATGATCTCGAGCTGGCTGGCACCGGCCGCCTTCGTTCGCCGGATGTCGCAGCGCTGTCGCCGTGTCGCGGACATGGTGGCTTTCATCCGTGATGCAGCATCACCGAACTGAGGTTCCACAAGGGCAGGAAGACGCCCAGGGCCAGGACCAGGACGATGCCGCCGACGCCGAGCAGGAGCAGGGGCTCGATGCGATCGGTCAGGCTCTTCAGGTCATAGTCGACCTCTTCATCATAGAAATCAGCGACTTCATTGAGCATCTCCTCGAGGGTACCCGATTCTTCGCCGACCATGAGCATCTGCAGCACCAGCGGCGAGAACATGCCGGTGGCGGTGGCGGTGCGGGTGATGTTGTCGCCGCGCTGGATCTGTTCGGCCATGCCGGTGATGGCGGCGCCGATGTAGTCGTTGTCGACGGCCTTGGCGATGACCTGCAAGGAAGCGATGATGGGCACGCCGGCGCGCGCCATCATCGCAAAGGCGCGGGTGAAACGGCTGAGCATGACGCGTTCGAAGATGTCGCCGACCAAGGGCAGTTTCAGTTTGAAGCGATCCCAGCGGTAGCGTCCGAGCGGTGTCTGGATATGGCGGCGCAGCAGGATGGTGGCGGCGATGAGGAAGAGGAGCAGCAGCCAGCCATCGTGGATGACGAAGTGCGAGGAGGCGATGAGGATGCGGGTGGGCAGGGGCAGGCTGGCGTGCAGCTTGGCGAAGACCCCGGCGAAGGCGGGGATGACGAAGACGTTGATGATGATCAGGGCGATGGCCAGCGCCATGAGCACGAAGCTGGGATAGCGCGTCGCCTGCTTCAGGCGTTTGCGCGTATCACGCTCGCGTTCGAGATGGCGCGACAGATCGACGAAGATCTCATCGAGACGCCCGGTGTTCTCGCCGACCCGGACCATGTTGATGAACAAGGCGTTGAAGGTGTCGGGGTGTTGTCCGAGCGATTGCGTGACGCTTTGCCCCGACTGCAGGGTCTGCACGGCGTCGCTGAGATGCTGGCGCAGGGTCGCCGACCGGCTCGAACTGGCCAGGGTGGCGAGGGCGCGGATGACCGGTACGCCAGCGCGGGTGAGGGCGTTCATCTGGCGGCAGAACATGATCAGTTCATCGATGCCGACCGGAGTATGGCGCCAGCGTTGCTTGAGTCCAGCGAGGAGATCTTCGCCACTGACCGTCTTGGCAGCGATGTGGACCGGTATGATCTGGCGCTGCTGCAACAGTGCCGCCGCTGCCGCCGTGCTGCTCGCTTCGACCTCGCCCTGGACTTTCTGCCCCTGGCGGTTGCGGCCCTCGTAGCGGAATGCTGGCATGGTCGTCTCAGTCGGCCTCGATCAGGTGCGTGACTTCAGCGAGCGAGGTCAGGCCCTCAGTCGCCAGCTCGAAGGCCGTCTCGGCGAGCGGGCGATAGCGCGGGCTTGCGCGCGCGGCGACGGTGAAAGCATTGTGATCGTTGTCGCGCAGGGCGTGCATCATGGCCTCGTCGAACTCCAGCCACTCATAGACGCCGATACGCCCTTTGTAGCCGATCATCTGACACTGACGGCAGCCGCGTGCCTTGAAAAAAGCCGCGTCCTGAGCCTTCAGGCCGAGCTTGTCGGGGAGCAGGGCGAGGGTCTCGGCCGCCGCCTCATCGCCCTCCTTGCAGTGCGGACAAAGGCGCCGCACCAGCCTCTGTGCCATGATGGCGCGCAGGGCTCCCGCCGCCAGATAGGGCTCGATGCCCATGTCGACGAAGCGCATGGCGGCGCTGATCGAATCGTTGGTGTGCAAGGTACTGAACACGAGATGGCCGGTGATGGCGGCGCGCAGACCGATCTGAGCCGTTTCGAGATCACGCATCTCGCCGACCATGATGATGTCGGGGTCCTGGCGCAAGGCGGTGCGCAGGACGCGCTCGAAGCTGAGATCGATCTTGTTGTTGACCTGCACCTGGACGACGCGCGGCAACTGATACTCGATGGGATCCTCGACGGTGATGATCTTGACGTCGGGATGGTTGAGCTCGGCGAGGGCGGCGTAGAGCGTCGTCGTCTTGCCCGAGCCGGTCGGGCCGGTGACCAGGATGAGGCCATGCGGCTTGTGGATGACATGGCGCAGGCGCTCTAAGATGGGCGCCGGCATACCGATCGTGTCGAGGTCCTGCAGATGGCTGCCATGATCGAGCAGGCGCAGTACCACCGACTCGCCAAAGGGCGTCGGCAGGGTCGACAGACGCACGTCGATGTTCTTGCCGAGCACCTTGATGCCGAAGCGGCCGTCCTGGGGCAGGCGTTTTTCCGAGATGTCGAGCTCGGAGAGTATCTTCAGCTTGAGCACGACGGCGGCGGCGATACGGCGCTCGTTCATGACCTGTTCCTGCAGCAGGCCATCGACGCGCTTGCGCAGGCGGGTGAGCGACTCTTCCGGTTCGATGTGGATGTCGGAGGCGCCGCTGCGCACCGCATCCTCGAACAGGCTCTGCAGCAGCCGCGCCACCGGCGCATCGGCGGCGCTGGCGCTGTTGGCCAGGGTGGCGACGTCGAGATCGGACTCGCGCAGCTCTTCCTCGAGCTCGCCGGCGAGGGAGGCGATCTCCTCCTGCTTGCTGTAGATCGAATCGATGGTCATGAGCAGCTGATGCTCGCGCACCACGGCGGTGCTGACGATGCGGTTGAGGCGGCGTTGCAGCTCATCGACGGCGTGCAGATCGAGGGGGTCGGACATGGCGATGAGCAATCGCCCGTCCTGTTCGCCGAGCAACAGAGCGCGAAAGCGTCGCGCCAGAGCCTCGGGCAGCTGGCGTGCTACCTCGGTGCGTAGCGGATAGGTGTTGAGGTCGAGGAAGGGGATGCGCAGCTGATGCGCGAGCAGGCCGAGCAGATCGTCCTCATGCACCAGGTGCAGATCGATGAGCACCCGCCCGAGTTTCTTGCCCGAAGACTTCTGTTCGGCGAGAGCCTGCTGCAGATGACTCTCGCTGATCAGGCCGCTCTGCAGCAAGAGATCGCCGATACGCAGCTTGGGGACCGGCGAGTTCATGTCTTGCCCCCCGGAGGCGCCTTTTCGCCGGGCAGGGTGAAGTCTTGCGGATGCAGGTGCAACTGCTTGCCGCTGTGATCGAGGAAGTCATCGACGCGCATGGCGGGGACGATGACGGGGCGCAGGAGAAAGACCAGCTCGGTCTTGTTGTCGACCTCGTTTTTCTGCTGAAACAGGTACTTGAGGATGGGGATATGGCCGAGGATGGGCGTCGTCGCCAGGAGGCGGGTGTGATTGGTGGTCATCAGACCGCCGATGACGATGATCTGACCGCTGCGGCCGCGCACGATGGTGTCAGCCTCGCGCATCTGGCTGAGCGCCAGCGGCAGGGTGAAGGTGCCGCCGAGGGTGTTGCCGAGGTCGAAATTCTTGTTCTGCTGCGTCACCTGGGTGACCGATGGCCGCACGTGCAGGATGATCTCCTGATCATGGATCTGCGGCGTGATGTCAAGGGCGATGCCGGAGAAGAACTGGTCGAGGACCAGATTCGGTACGATGACCGAGTTGTTGATGCCGGTGATCAGGGTGGTGAAGGACAGCGCCGTGGCGAAGAACTCATCGGTGCCGACCTTGATCAGCGCCTTCTGATTGTTGATCGCCGCCACGCGCGGGCTGGACAGGACGTTGACATCACCCTGCGTCTCCAGGAGCTGGAGGACGCCGGTGAAGTTGCCGCCGGTCATGGCCATGCCGAAGACGCCGCCGATCTGGTCGGGGTTGCTGATCGGCGAGCTCGGTACGCCGGCCGCGGATTGCGATCCCACCGATAAGGTGCTGAGTTTGTTGCCGGCCATCTGCGACAGCTGCTGCCAGTTGATGCCTTCCTGGGCGCCGCTGTTGAGCTGCACCTCGACGATCTTGGCGTCGATGAGCACCTGGCTGTTCATGGCATCTTCGGTCTTCTGCAGATAATCGGCGACCACCTTCTGCAGCTCCGGTGGGGCGGTGACCATGATCAGGCCCGACTCCGGCATGATCTGTACTTCGCCGGCGTGGCCGATCAGGGTGCTCAGGGTGTGCCGGATGTCGTCCCAGAAGTCGACGTCGTCGATGGTCTTGATGATGGTCGAGGTCGAACTCAGGCGATCGACGTTGAGGCCGGGGTTGATGTCGGGGCTGAGCATCGGCGGCGCCGCCTCTTTGCCATTGGTCGCTGCGCTGGGCATGGTCGTGGGCATGGCCGGCATCGGACTGCCGCCGGTGCTCGTGCCCTGGCCGCCGGCGGTGTTGTTGGAGATGGCGCCGCCGCGTCCGGCGACGAAGGTCTGCGACTGACCGTAGCGGCGCGAGTCGAGGTAATCGAGATGGTAGAGGCGGATATTGCGGTCACGCCCGAGGATCTGGAAGCCGTAGCCGGTGCGCACATACTGATAACCGTAGGCGTCGGAGAGGGCGTCGAGGGTCTGCTGCAGATCGACATGGTTGAGGCGCAGGGTGATGTCGCCGCTGACGTCGGGACTGAGCACGATGTTTTCATGGGTCCCCTCCATCAGCGACAAAAAGAAATCGCGCGCCGGCATGTGATCGACGGTGACGTCGAAGTGCTCGGCATCGTCGCTATGGATGGGTTCAGCGGCCAGGGCCGGCACCAGCAGCCAGGCGCCGAGCAGGGTGAGGCAGAGACGTCGGAGCAAGGATCTAGCGGGCATGAGAATCGTCCTGTACGGGCGTCGGCGACGCTGCGGCATAGGGATGGAGGGTGCGTTGCTGTGCACCATGCGTGAGCACGACGCGATCAGGCAGGATGTGGATGATCGTCCAGCCATCGATCCGCCGCCCTTCGGTGAGCAGCTCGCCATCGATGCGCACGAGGCGGCGCTGTGGCGCATAGAGCAGATAGTCGAGATGCAGGGCCGGTGGCGGTGGTGCCGGCGGGCGGACGCTGTGCACGCCGGCGGCATGCGGATCCGGCGGTGTATAGAGAGGGCGGGTCGGGTCACGCTCTTGTGCTAGCACCGGCAGGCAGGTGAGCAGCAGGAACAGGGCGCAGGTACTCTCAGCTCGCATCGTTCAGGCCCTCATGACGATCGAGGATGAAGAGGTCGAGGTGCACCTGATTGTCGGGGTAGTGGGTGATGCGGTCTTCAAAGCTCTGCCAGTACCAGGGGCCGGCGCTTTCGAGGGCAGCAAGATCGGCGAGGATGGCGCTATAGTTGCCGACGAGCTCGAGCTGCAGGTCATGACGGTAAAGAGGTGGCTGTCCGCTGTCCGCCAGGCGCACCGCCGGCAGGGCGCGCAGCATCTGCACACGCACGCCGGGATGGCGGGCGAGCACCTGACGGATCAGCTGCAGCGGTGAGTTGACGGCGGCACTGGCGGCGTCATCGGCAGCGAGCTCGCGGCTGAGCGCATCGAGCTCCGGGTCATCGGGATGCGGTCGCTGCGCCTGCAGGGAGAGCTGACGTATCTGCGCATCGATCTCGCGCACCTGCTGCCGGCTCACCGCCAGCTGATGATCGATGCGGCGCAAGTTCTGGCTTTGCACAGACAGCTGATTGAAGGCGAGGGCGATGATCAGGGCCAGCGGTGTGAACAGCACCAGCAGGCGCTCACGCAGGGAGAGAGCGTTGAGACGTTCCTGATAAGCGGCCAGGGATGCGCTCCAGGTCATGGATGGGTGCTCCTCTGGTCGCTGAGCAGAAAGCTGCTCGTCGGTGCCTCTTCATCCTGATGGATCTGCAGTTGTCGCAGCGCGTCGTCGGCGATCAGCGCCGCCTGATGCAGGGCTTGCACATAGGGACTCAGGTGCTCGCTGCCGAGCACTTTGCCTTCGAGCAGGATGGGGCCACGGCTGCCGTGTTCGAGCTCGATGCGCGTCAGCCACAGGCCGGGCATGGGCAGATTCGCCAGGCGCTGCAGGCGCAAGGTATAGCCGGCGCGATAGGGAGCGAGACTCTGGTAAGCGATCAGGGATTGCTGCAAAGTCTGCCGTCGCGCCTGCCGTGCCGCCGCCAGACGCATGGGGTCGAGCTGGATCTGCAGTTGCGCCAGCTCACTCTGGCGCATCGCCAGTTCACTCTGCACTTGCAGCAAGTGTGATTGTTGCCGGGTGATGGTGTGGCTGAGCAAAAAAGCGCTCAGCGCCCACAGCGCGAGGAGCACCAGCATGGCCGCCAGCAGGGCGCGCAGATCGAGCAGACGCTCCGCCAGCGTGCGTCGTGGTCGTTGCAGGAGTTCGATGTCCTGGCGCAGATTCATGCCAGCCCCCGCAGTGCAGCGCCGACGGCCAGGGTCTGTTCCGGGTCCTTGAACTCTGGCGCACGTTCGAGCAGGCCGCCCAGATCGAGCAGGCTCACCTGCGGTGTCAGGTTCTGGTCGAGGTAGCCGGCCAGTTCCAAGGCGCGCTCATGCGCCGAGATCAGCACCTCGCGCACCATGCCTTTACCGATCTGACTGTCGTAGTAGTCGAGAGAGCGCTGGATCTCGAGCAGCAGGGCTTCAAAGTCCTGAGGGTTGTGCAGGCGCTGCCAGCCCAGGGGGGCTTGGCGGGTCAGATAGAGGTGGCCATTCTGGATGAGCACGATCTGGCAGTCGTTGTTGCCGAGCATGACCAGGGCGCGACCGCTGTCCTGCGGTTGCAGTCGTTGTCCGAGGTGCAGGCAGGCGATCTCGGGGATACTGATGCTGTGCAGTTCGAGGCGGGCGCTGGCGAAGCTGCGTTCGAGACTGACGATGGCGTTTTGTGGGCAGCTGGCGATATAGGCCATGCGCTGACGACCGCGATAGGCGTCCTCGGGCAGAGCGAAGGCGTCGAGGCGGGCGTCGTTGGCGTCATAGCTCAACAGCTCGGCGACACGCCAGCGCAGGGCGGCGGCGAGTTCCTCATCGGCGACCGCCGGCGCCTCGGTCAAGGTCAGCTGATATTGACCGGGCGCCAGGATCAGATGCAGGTCGGCGTGCTCGAATTCTCCCCGTCCCGCCAGCCCGGCGAGCACCATCGGCAGTTCCTGGCCATCGAACAACTGCTCGCCGCAGCTGAGCAGGCGTAGGGTCGGCTGTATCGACAGGCGCGCCCAGCTCAAGCCGTGCGTCGAGAGGACGATGCCCACGCTATCGACAGCCTTTTTTTGCCAGAAACCCCAGCCCAATCTCGATCACCGCGTCAGTTTTTAACGTCTGTTCCTAGGATAGCAGGTAAGACGGCTATGGATGCGCGAAAATCGGTGCTTTTATGGCATAATCGCAGGACCATGCATATCGTCCTCTTTCAGCCGGAAATCCCCGGCAATACCGGCAATATCATCCGTCTGTGCGCCAATACCGGTGCCGATCTGCATCTCATCGAGCCGCTCGGTTTTCTCATGCAGGATGCGCGCCTGCGCCGTGCCGGTCTCGATTATCACGAATGGGCGCGTGTGCGGCGCTGGCCGGATCTCGATCATTGTCTGAGCGAACTGAGCGGCCGGGTCACCGCCTTGACCACTTCTGGCGAGACCTGGCGCGGTGAGGCGCTGGCCGGCGCAGACGACATCTGGTTGTTTGGTCCGGAGACGCGCGGGCTACCGCATGAGGTGCTCGCCCATCCACGTATCGAGCGTCGTCTGCGCTGGCCGATGCGGCCGGGCAGCCGCAGTCTCAATCTATCGAACGCCGTCGCTGTCGTCGTCTATGAGGCCTGGCGCCAGCAGGGTTTCACTGGCGCTGTCTGAGGCGCTCTCACTGCACGGTCGGTCCCGACTCGGCGAGTTGGCGCTGGCGTTCGGCGAAGACGAGATCGAAGTTCACCGGTGCCAGCAGCAGCTGCGGGAAGGAGCCGCGCGCCACCACGTCGGCGATCGCCTCGCGGGCGAAGGGGAAGAGGATGTTCGGGCAATAGGCGCCGAGCAGCTGCGCGAGATGATCCTCGGGGATCTTGTCCATGAGAAAGATCCCCGCCTGCTTGATCTCGGCGATGAAGGCGATGCTGTCGTCGAGGTTGGCGGTGACGGTGACGCCGAGCACGACTTCATAGAAGGAGCCCTCGAGAGCCGTCGCCTCGGTGCTCAACTGGACGTTGATCTGCGGCTGCCAGTTGCTTTGAAAGACCTTGGGGGCATTCGGCACTTCAAAGGACAGGTCCTTGACGTAGACGCGTTGAATGGCGAACTGGCCTTGTTGCTGATCGGCGCTGGATGTCTCACTCATGGTGCGATCCTTGTACGGGTGGGTGGGCGGGTCATTCGGCGAGCAGGCGATCGAGTTCGCCACTGCGCTCGAGGGAGTAGAGGTCGTCACAGCCGCCGACGCTGCGGCCGGCGATGAAGATCTGTGGCACGGTGCGCTGACCGGTGCGTTGTACCAGAGACTGACGTTCGGCGGCATCTTCGCTGACGTCGATCTCGCGGAAGGCGACGCCCTTGCGTGTCAGCAATTGCTTGGCGCGCACGCAGTAAGGGCAGACGCGGGTGGTATAGACGAGAACTTCAGGCATGTTCTTCCCCGTGCTCAGCTGATCAAGGGCAGTTGATCCTGCGTCCAGCCATGGATGCCATGTGCCAGCTTGTAGACGCGTTTGAAGCCATCACGACGCAGGAGCTGACCGGCGGCGACGGCGGTCTGGCCGCGCATGCAGATGACGATGATGGGCTTGTCACGGTAAGCGTGCAAGGAGCCCATCTGCTCACTGAGATCGGCGTAGGGCAGGTTGCGCGAACCGGTGATGTGACCGGCACGAAAGTCGGCGCTGCCGCGAATGTCGAGCAGCAGGGCCTCTTCGCTGTTGACCAGGCGCGTCAGCTCCTGATTGCTCACCGCTGGCAAGGCTTGTAGGGACTCGAGCATGACGTAAGCTCCGGCGAGAAGGATGAACAGGCCCGAAAGCCACCAATGTTCGAGAAAAAAGGCAAAAAGTTGCTGCATGCACGGAACCCTCGTCGCACCGGCCGACAGTATACACCTTCCCGCTTCAGTCGTCTGTGCCGGCATCGGCGAGCAGGCTGCGCAGGCTGGCGAAGCGCTCTTCGCTGAGTTCGCCAGCGGCGCAGGCGGCGACGAAAGCACAACCGGGTTCGCTGTCATGGCGGCAGTTGCGGAAGCGACAGCGGCCGCGCCAGCTGGCGATCTCCGGGAAGCCGGCGAGGATCTCCGCTGTGCTCAGCAGGCCGAGCCCAAACTCGCGGATGCCGGGTGAGTCGATGAGATCACCACCGCCTTGCAGATGAAAGAGGCGGGCGGTGGTGGTGGTGTGCTGGCCAAGACCACTGTGGCTGGAGAGTGCGCGCGTGACCTGCTGGATATCCGGTAGCAGGACATTGACCAGAGAAGACTTGCCGACGCCGGACAGCCCGACGCAGGCGCTGACATGGCCAGGCAGCAGGGGGCGCAGCTCATCGAGGGTGCCGTTGCGTGCGCTCAGGCTCAAGCAGCGATAACCGAGTCGCCGATAACGCGCGAGGCGCTCATGGTCGGCGCTTTCCGCCAGATCGCTCTTGTTGAGGACGAGCAGGGCTTGCAGGTCGGCGGCGTGGGCGGCGACGAGGTAGCGGTCGATAGCGAGATCACGGGTCGCCGGCTGGGGGGCGATGACGATGAGCAGTTGATCGATGTTGGCGGCGATGAGCTTGCTATGGCCCTGGCCATCCGGGCGCTCGAGAAGGCTGCGCCGCGGCAGCAGCGCCGCAACCACGCCGATACCATCTTCCTGCGGCGAGGGCTGCCAGAGGACGCGGTCACCGGTCGCCAGTGCTGGCAGGTTGGAGCGGCGGTGGCAACGCTGCAGGCAATAGCCATGCGGGTCGTCGGCCAGGCTCTCGACCTGTACCTGGGTGCCGTAGTGAGCCAGCACCAGCCCGGGTCTTTCGGCGGCGAGGTCACCTTGTGTCAGGAGGGCATGGGCGTGCGCTTCGCGTTTGGCGAGCCGGGCGATGCGTTCTTCCTGAATCTTGTCGATACGCCAGCGCTGCTGGCGGTTGAGTTTGCGTGCGCTCATGGGTCCGGGGGCTGTGCCGATATCGCCCTGCAGGGTAGCCTCTGCTACACTGCGCTGCAATATCGACAGGGCGAGGAGCCGCAGCATGCAAGCAGGCAAGGACGACAATCTCGTCTGGATCGATCTCGAAATGACCGGTCTGAATCCGGATCAGGATCGTATCATCGAGATGGCGGTGATCATCACCGATGCCCACCTCAACGTCCTCGCCGAAGGTCCAGTGCTCACCGTGCACCAGAAAGACATCGTGCTCAATGCCATGGACGAGTGGAATACCCGACAGCATGGCGGGTCTGGCCTCATCGATCGTGTGCGCCGCAGTACGCTGAGTGAGGCCGAGGCCGAGGCCACCATGCTCGAGTTCATCGCGCGTTTCGTCGATGCCCGGCAATCGCCGATGTGTGGCAATTCGATCTGCCAGGATCGACGTTTTCTTTATCGGCATATGCCGCGCCTCGAGGCCTACTTCCATTACCGCAACCTCGATGTCAGCAGCATCAAGGAGCTGGCGCGACGCTGGCATCCGGAGCTGATCAAGGGTCTGAACAAAAAGAGCTCGCATCTGGCACTCGAAGACATCCGTGATTCCATCGACGAGCTGCGCTACTACCGGCAGTACTTCATTCGACTGCCTTCCTGATCGGCTGGAAGCGGTAAGCGTTGCGGCCGCCATGTTTGGCGGCATAGACAGCGGTATCGGCGGCGGCGAGGAGTTCTTCGGCGTCGCGCACCCCACTCGGGATGCAGGTGCTGCCACCGAGACTGATGGTGATGTGCAGGGAATGGCTGGCGAGCTCGATGACGGCGTCATCGACGGCACGACGCAGATGTTCGGCGACGATGGCCAGGCCATGCTCCTTGACGCAGGGCAGGAGGACGCAGAACTCCTCACCACCGAAGCGAGCGACGAGATCGATGTCGCGACGCACATGCTTTTGCAGGGTATGGGCGATGAAGCGCAAGGCCTCATCACCGCTCTGATGGCCATAGCGGTCATTGACCTGTTTGAAATGATCGATATCGATGACCAGCAGACCGATGTGCTGGCCGCTGCGTTGTGCGCGCTTGATCTCATCGAGATAGCGCTGATCGAAGTGACGACGGTTGGGGATGCCGGTCAAAGGGTCGGTGACGCTGATCTCGGTCAGGCGCCGATTGGCCTCTTGCAGGGCCTGGGTGCGTAGCTCGACCTGCTGTTCGAGCTGGGCATTGGCTTGCCGCTGTGCGTCGAAAGCGTCCCTTTGTGCCTGTTCGCGCAGTTTGCGTTCGACGTTGACGCGCTCGCCGAGGGCGAAAGAGAGCAGCAGCACTTCCATCGCTGACCCGACCTGGGTGGCGTTCTCGGTGAAAAGATTGCGTTCGATCACGCCGAGCTTGTTGGCGGCGAGGATGGCGCCGCCGATCATGACGAAAGACCAAGCGAAGACGTAGTAGCGGGCGGTGGCGAAGCCGTCGCGCCAGCGCAGGCTGGCGGCGACGAAACTGCTCATGATGGCGATGACGGCGATGCCGATGCTGAGGTGGATGCCATAGCGATAGGGCAACACGAAAGCGCTCACCACGGACAGACCGGATAACAAAGCCATCTGATGCAGGACGCGCAACATCCAGGTCTGTCGTGCCTGGGCGATCTGCAGGAATTCGCGGGTGAACAAGGTGGCGAAGAGCACCGACAGGGAGAGGAAAAAGACCAGGGCACTGTTGTTCCAGCTGCTGGCGCGCGGCCATAGGTACTGATAAGCGATGCCGTTCAGGCTCATCATGAACATCAGCATGCCGCCGACCCAGACGACGTAGTAGAGGCCGCTCAGTTCGCGCAGGCTGAAAAACAGAAAGAGGTTGTAGATCAACATGCAGATGACGACACCGTAGTAGATGCCGAGTAGGAGAAGATCGGTCTGGTCGTGCTGATGAAAGCGTGTTTCCGACCACAGGGTCAAAGGCACCTGCATGGCGCTGGCGGTATGGATGCGCAGCACGACCTGCAGGGTCTGTCCGGCTTGTACTTGCACGGGGATGACGAAGTTGCGGTGCTGATAGGGGCGCGCGGCAAAGGGCAGTGCATCGCCCATATGATAGACATGCAGCACCTGCGCACGCTCGAGGACCCAGACGTCGATGTGGTTGAGGACGGGATAGGCGATCTCGAGCAGGCGCTGCAGCGACTCCTGATCGCTGTTGTGCAGATTCAGACGGAACCAGTAGCTGCTGCGCGTATAACCGAAGTTGAGATCGGTCTTCTGGCCACGTTGCCAGCCGCTTTGTGCGAGAGCCTGAGTCAGGTCGAGGCGGGAGGTGGGGTCGGCGAGGTAGTCGACGTGCCGCCCCAGGCTCAAGTCGTCATCCTGGCGAACGATGTCGAGGGCGTGCACGCCTCCTATCTGCATCAGCAAGACGAGGAGAAGGAGGCGCTTAAGCATGCGCCGCGCTCCTCGCTGCGAGCCACTCCAGCGACCATTGCGCGTGGCGGCGAACCTGGGCGCTGTCATGCTGGCAGAGGCGGTACAGAGCCGCCTGTGTCGCTGGTTCGGCGGGCGCATTGCCGAGGCCCACGGCGACATTCCGCAAAAAGCCTTCGTAGCCGATGCGCCCCAAGGCCGATCCCTCACTGATACGCCGATAGTCCTCTTCACTATAGCAGCTCAAATCACTTAGGCGAGCAGCGTGCAGGCCGTGGCGACTCTGCAGGTCTTTTTCCTCGGTGGTGCGCGCATAGCGATTCCAGGGACAGATGAGCTGGCAGTCGTCGCAACCAAAGATGCGATTGCCGATGGCTGGGCGCAGAGCCTCGGGGATATCGGCGCGGCTTTCGATCGTCCAGTAGCTGATGCACAGGCGCGCATCGAGGCGATAAGGTGCGCGCAGGGCATGGGTCGGACAGACGTCGATACAGGCGCGGCATGAGCCACAGGAGGAGGGGACGGCAGTGTCGGCCGGCAGATGAAGATCGGTATAGATCTCGCCGAGAAAGAAGGCGGAGCCCAGCTGGCGATCGAGGATCAGGGTGTTTTTACCCATCCAGCCCAACCCTGCCTGTACGGCGAGGGGTTTCTCCAGCACCGGCGCCGAGTCGACGAAGACACGCGTCTGCACCGGTCCGGCCAGTTCGACGAGTCGGGCGGCGAGGCGGGCCAGGCGTTTGCGCATCAGTTTGTGATAGTCGCGACCGAGGGCGTAGCGAGCGATATAGGCGCGGCGCGGATCGCCGAGAGCGGCCATGGAATCGGCCTGCTCCGGCCAGTAAGGCAGACTGACGCTGATGACGCTGAGCGTGCCGGGGATGAGTTCAGCGGGCCGATGGCGCTTGCTGCCATGCTTGATCATATAATCCATGTCGGCGCCGTGACCGCGTTGCCACCACTGCGCCAGACGCTCTCCCGCCTCTTCGAGATCAGGATGGCTGACCCCGAGACGAGCGAAGCCGAGTTCGAGGGCATAGTGGCGCAGCTCGGTTTTGAGGTCGGTCATCGCCACGAAGGCTCAGAGTGTCTCCACGGTTTGCGGTTCGCGCAGAAGTTTGAGCAGATGATCCTCGACGGTGAAGCGATCGGCGAGTGCCAGCCCAAGGTCGGAGAGCTCGCCGGCGAGCTGTGAGTGCAGATCCTCGCAGTGCTCATCGTTATCGAAGAGGTCATTGAAACGCAGGGCGGCATCAGTGCTCGCCTGCAACTGGCTGTAGAGCTTGCGCGCGCGTTCGACGGTCGCATGTCGCCCCTGTAGCTCGGCGCGATGCAGGAGGGTGTCGTAGATCTCGAAGTGACCCGCCGAGACATAGTCCATCAAGAGCTGACAGAAAGCCTGCACACGCGTGCCGGTCGGAACGCCGGCATTGCCGGGTTGCTTGATGTCGCACAGTAGGACGAGCAGTTCCTGACGTTCCTGCAGCCAGGCGGCGACAGCCTGATCGATGCGTTCCTGTCGTTCGTCGGTGGGGTCGAGCTTGAGCATAATCCTGTCCTGTGGCTGTACCGATGCCGCGTTGTCTCCTCTAACCTAGCACGAATGCCGGCGTCGGCAAACTCCGGTGATCAGCGGCGCAGCATTTGCCAGACGGCGAGCAGGAAAATGCTGAAAAAAGCAGCAAAACTAAGCTCGGGTAGACTGAGACCGAGCAAGGTCCAGTCGACTTTGGCGCATTCGCCAGAACCACGCAGGACCAGGCTGAGGACTTTCTGCATGGGAAAGACCTGCAGCATATAGTTGAGGCCGGGACCACAATCGGGGACCTGATCGGCGGGCAGATGTTGCAGCCAGATGTGTCGTGTCGCAACGCCCGCCCCGGCCAGCGCCGCCAGGGCCAGGAGCAGGGCATAGGCGCGCCGGCTGAAGCGGCCACCGTCATGCAAAGTGGCGATGAGGGCGATCAGGCCGACCGTCATCATGGCGACGCGCTGAAAGATGCAGAGCGGACAGGGGTGCAGGTGCACGGCGTATTGCAGGTAGAGGGCGCTGGCCATGCTGGCGAGACTGGCGAGTAAAATGAAAGCGAAGACTTGGCGCTGGCTGGGTGGGCACATCGTGTTATCCTTGATCGGCAGGCAGGTGCCTAATGTCAGGGCAAGCGCGGCGCAGGTCAAGCGCCAAGTGGCGATGCATTCCAGGAAAGAGGGGGGGCGAATGATGGTGTGGCAGGGGTGGATGCTTCGCGTCCTGGTTCTAGGTGTTCTGGGTAGCAGCAGCGTGTTCGGTCACGCGGAAGGTGAGGCCGCCGGAAGCGTGCCCTATGTCGACATCGGTCCTTCCTTCGTCACCAATTTCGATACGGGCGATACCAGCAGCAGTCATTACGTCAAGGTCGATGTCGCCCTGCGTGTCGATACCGCTGACATGATCGACATCGTCAAATACCACAAGGATGCCCTGCGCAACTACCTCCTGCTGCTGCTCTCGGCACAGGATGAAGCGACCATGAGCTCGGTGCAGGGGCGTGAAAATCTGCGCAAGAAAGCCCTGCACGGCCTGAACGCCATCCTGCAGCATGAAGAGGGTGACAAGGCGCATATCCGCGACATCTATTTCACCAACTTCGTCCTGCAGCAGGGCTGATCCGCCATGCTCTACTCCGCCCTCTCCGTCAGGACAGGGGCGGCTCGAAATAGGCGGCGAGGTAGGCGTCGAGATCGATCTTGTCGCTGGCTTCGAGAGCCCTCTGGTCGTCGAGGCTGCGGCGCGCCAGATCGGCGAGGGTCGACGCGGTGGCGGCGGCCAGCGGCTGTTGCAGATAGTGCGTGCGGGTATCCTTCGCGACCTGCAGGGCGAATTCGAAAAAGGATCCTTGTTCCGGTAGCAGGTGCGTCAGGATGCGCGCCGAGAGACAGCGTTCAGGTTCGAGGATGCGCTGCCGATAGGCCTGCAGGGCGGCGCTGTAGCCGTGTTCGTCATAGGCGCGGTCGAGTGCGGCTGCGCTCACGCTCATCGCCTCGAGCAAGGCAAGAGCACGCGTGTGGAAGTCGAACTCCCCCTGACCATCGAGCAGGCGCAAACCCGGGCGACGACCCTCCTGCACGACGCGGCGCTGATTCTCACTGAGGATGGCGCGTTCCGGCGCCTGGAAGCAGGGGCTCTCCATGAGCAGCATGTGCAGGGCGAAGACTTCAAGAAAGTGCGCCGCCACCGTATCGATGCCGCGCGGTGAGAAGGGGTCAAGGTCGACGCAGCGCAGCTCGACATACTCGACGCCGCGCCGCTGCAGTGCTAGGGCTGGGCGTTCGCCGCGCTGCACCGTGCGTTTCGGGCGGATCAGACCGTAGTACTCATTTTCGATCTGCAGGATGTTGCCGCTGATCTGCTGACGCTCGCCGTCCGCCGATAGCACGCCGAGGGCCATGAAGTCGGGGTGCGGCGTGCGGATGGCGCGATCGAGGTCGCGCACATAGTGCGGCAGATCGTTGTAGGACACCGTCAATCCGGCCTGGACATGGTTCTGATAGCCGATGTCGCTCATGCGCAAGGACGTGGCGTACGGCAGATACAGGGTATGGCCGGAGGTGCTGTGCATCAGCGGGTGCTGCTTGCCGGCGAGAAAGCTGGCGCAGACCGCCGGACTGGCGCCATAAAGGTAGAGGAGCAGCCAGCTGTGGCGTTGAAAATTGCGCACCAGGCTGAAGTAGTCGCGCGACTTGAGGGTGCTCAGGTCGCCTGACCAGTTCTGCTGTGCGGCGCGTAGCTGCCAGAAGGCGTCGGGAAAGGACAGGTTGTAATGGATGCCGGCGATGGTCTGCATTTTGCGGCCATAGCGTAGACCGAGGCCATGCCGATAGAGGGTCTTCATGCGGCCGCTGTTCGAAGAACCGTATTGCGCCAGCGGAATCGCGGCGTCCTCACCGAGCAGGCAGGGCATGGAGTGTGGCCACAGTTGCTCGTCATCGAGATGACGGTAGACATAAGCGTGCAGATCGTCGAGGTGCTGCAGCGCTTCAGCGATCGAGGGCAGGGCCGGCGTGATCAGCTCGAGCAGAGCTTCCGAGTAATCGGTGGTGATCTGGGCATGGGTCAGAGCGGCGCCGAGGCCGGTGGGATGCGGAGTCTGCGCCAGTCGTCCGCCAGCATCGATGCGCAAGGATTCTTTTTCGAGACCACGGCGCATGCCGCGCAAGCTGTCGGCGTGGCCGAGCAGCCAGTCCGCCACGTTCGGAGAGAGATGCATGAGCTGGTGATCCTCAGGGGCGAGCTCAAAACATGGAGGCGTCATGCGCTCATTTCAAGGGTGATGTGTCGCCTGCCCGCAGGCGACCTCGGTGATGGCGGTGCTCAGCGACTCGAGGCGCAGAGGTTTGCACAGGTAATGCAGGAAGCCGGCGTCGAGAGCCTGCTGGCGCAGGGTGTCGTCATCGCTGGCCGAGATCATGAAGCAGGGCGGTCGATGCGCGGCATCGAGTCTGGCGATCAGGTCGAGACCACTCATGTCGTCGAGATGGAGATCGGTCATCAGCAGGTCGATGGCGGTCTGGGCCAGAATGGCGAGGGCCTGCTGCCCCGACTCGGCCAGATGCAGCTGATGCCCTGCCGCCATCTTGCGAATCATGCCCTGCATGATCAGGCGGTTGCTGGCGTCGTCATCGACGTAGAGGATCTGCAGGGGGCGGGCATCGTGGCTGGGCATATGCGTCGCCAAGGGCAATTGCAGACTGAAGGTCGATCCTTGCCCGGGAACGCTGGCGAGATGGATGTCGCCATCCATGAGGCGGGCGAGGCTGCGCGAGAAGTTCAGGCCGATACCGGTTCCCTCGACCTTATGCTGGCGACTGCCGACACGATTGAAGGTTTCGAAGATCCGTTCCTGATCCTGTGGCCGTATGCCGGGGCCGTCGTCGCGGATCTCGATGAAAATGCTCTGTGCATCGGTGTGCCAGTCGAGCCAGACGGCGCCACCGTGCGTGTTGTATTTGATGGCATTGGAGAGCAGGTTGAGGAGGATCTGGCGCAGGCGGCGTGGATCAGCAAAGAGGATGGGCAGGCTCGTGGAGGTGGGCGGGTGCAGGCGTATCTGGCGCTGCTCGGCCATGGCGCGCACGAAAGCCAGGCATTCTTCGAACAAGGGGCGTGGGTCGATGAACTCGCGTGCCAGAGTCAGTTTGCCGGCCTCGACGCTGGCCAGGTCGAGCACCTCGTTGATCAGGCCGAGGAGGTGCCAGCCGCCCTGAATGATCAGGTCGAGGCGCTGGTCGTGCGGCGCACACCCCTCGCTTTGCAGGATTTGCGCAAAACCGAGGATGGCATTGAGCGGGGTGCGCAGCTCATGGCTCATGTGGTTGAGAAAGTCGGTCTTGGCGCGGCTGGCGGCCTGTGCCTGGGTGATCGCGGTTTGCAGCTGCTCCTCGGCGAGGATGCGCGCGGTGATGTCGGTGAAGGTGAAAACGTGTCCGAGCAGGCTGTCGCCGAGCAGATGCGGGCGGATGCGGCACTCCAGCCATTGTCGTGGCTTCAGCTCGAGCAGGATGAAGCCCTCCTGATCGCGGGCTTCCTGGGCCATCGCCAGGAACTGCCGCGCTGCTTGGGCTTGCCGGAAACGACGCATCATCTGGCGATAGATGCCACGCTCTCCGCTTTGCAGATGCTCGTCGCTGAGCTGCCAGAAGTCGGCAAAACGGCGGTTGAAGTGGACGATGCGGCCATCGAGATCGATGACCAGAATGCCGTCAGCGGTCGATTCCAGAGTGGCCTGCAGCAGGGTGGCTGATTTTTCCAGAGCCAGACTGGCCTGTTTTTCGCTTTCATCCGGGCGCAGGTGGATGGCGAGGAGATTTTTGCCGGCGAAGGCGAGGGCGACGACGTGCTTTTGCACGCTCAGGGTATGGCCATGAGCATCGAGATAGAGACCTTCGCAAGGGTCGCGGCCTTGTACCTGCCCGGTGCGCACTTCTTCCCAGTAAAAGATGTCGGACAGGGCGCATTCGAGATCGGTGATCGGTCGCCCGATCAGCTGTGCATGGCCGAGCAGTTCGCGACAGGCCGGCGTGTGCGCGACGACGAGCAGGCTGGCCGCGTCGACGAGCAGGATGGCCTCCTCGCAGCAGCTGTAAAGCAGCTCGTTGTAGGTGTTCATGCACCACTTCCGGCGCGTGCGCCTTTGCCGTCGAAGAAATAGGTGACGCGCGTGCGTGGGCTGAGATAGTCGTAGACGGCGGTCGGCAGCTGCGCCGGGCGCAGAGCTTTGCTGATCGACAGCTCATCGTCCTCGGTCAGGTCGAGGATGATGGCCTCCTCGCGTGGCGTGCTCGGGTCATAGACCAGTACCTGCGGCTTGATCGGTTTGGCCGGGTTGACCGAGACGACCATGCCGAGATTGTCATTGTTGAGGCGCACGATGGTGCCAGGTGGATAGACGCCGAGGGTATGAATGAGCGTGCTCAGAACCTCGCCATCCCAGCGCCGGCGCTGTTGCGAGAACATCAGGGAGAGCGCTTCATGCGGTGTCAGCGCGTGGATCGCCTGCACCGGGTTGCACAGATTGTCATAAGCGTTGACGGCGGCGAGGATGCGGCTGTGTGGATCGATGGCGGCGGCTGTCAGGCCTTTCGGGTAGCCGGAGCCGTCCATATATTCGTGGTGCTGGGCGATCATCTGTATGACCGCTGCCGGCAATTGCACTTTGCCGGCAATGTCGAGTCCGTAAGCGACGTGCATCTGCAGGAAGTCGGCTTCGGCCTTGTTCGGCTTGTCGGCCTTGATCAGGACCTTGTGTGGGATACGGCTCTTGCCGAGGTCATGAAAGATGCCGCCCATGCCCAGCTGCTGCAGCTCGTTTTCGCCGAGGTGCATGGCGCGGCCGGTGATCATCGCCAGCATGGCGACGTTGAGGCTGTGGTAGTAGACGTCTTCGCCCATGACCTTGTCGTTCATCAGATGGATGACGACCTCACTCTCGCGCAGCAGGGATTGCGCCAGCTGCTCGGTCAGCGCCTGCGCATCGGCGATGCTCTCCTGCGGCAGGGCGATGAGATTGCGCGAGATCGAGTTGATGGTGCGGGCGGCGTCGAGATAGCGCTTTTCGCACTGTGCGAGAGCAGCGCGCTGTGCTTTCAGGCGTTCGATGCGCTGGCGTTTGGCGATGAGGGCGGGAGAAGGTTCAGCCTCGACCATGGTGGCCGCCGGCGCGGTGGGCGGCACCGCGGCGACGACCAGCGCGCGTGGTGGCTGGGTGCTCCGCTCAGGATCGATGCGCACCTTGTCGAGACCGAGGCGGAGCAGCTGCGTCAGCTGCTCGTCATTCTTGATGCGGAAGTGGCTCAAGGTGAAGGGATGATCCATCCAGCCGAGATCGAGATAGACATAGACGCCGATCTGCAGTTGGCTGGGGTGGACATAGACAGGTGGACGCGCAGTCACCGGTTTTCCTCGCGAGGATATCCTGCCGGCAGTATAGTTCCTGCGGCTGAGTGCTGCCGCTTTTATCGGCGATGATCTACACTCGATTCATATACGGGAAGGCCGAGGAGGGATGGATTGACGGATGAATATGTGCCGTTACGGGCGGGCGCCATCACCGTAGGTAAGCCCTTGTTGTTCAATGTCTATGACGTCGATGGTGCTTTGTTGCTGCAACAGGGCCATGTCGTCGCTTCGCGCGAACAACTCGATACGCTCTATCGGCGCGGTCTTTATCATGTCCGCCACCTGCAGGCGCCGTTGCGCATGAATGCCGATGACAACGTCGTCGATGCAAGGCACAGCAATCTCTTCACCGACCTGCCGGAGATACTCGATGATCTCGAGATGGTGCAGTCTTATCTCGTCCATGCCCACGAAGAGGCGCTGAAACGCCTGGAGCGACTGGTTCAACGCATCCATCGCAGCATCGAACGCGACCCCGACGCCGCTCTCGGCGTCGTGCATACCAATACCATCGAGCCTTCGGCGCGCGAGCAGACCTTGTATCACGCCATCCTCTGCGATCGTATGTGTGAGCGTCTCGGCTGGGAGGCAGCGCGCCGTGCTTCGGTGTTGAGCGCTGCGCTCACCGCCAACCTGGCCCTGCTGCCGCATCAGGACAAGCTCAATCGCTCGCGCCATCCCCTCAACGACGGACAACGCGCCGTTCTGCGCAAGCATCCTGATCTTTCGCTGCAGGCCTTGAAGCGCGCCGGCATCAGCGATGAGATCTGCCTGGCGGCGGTGGCGCAGCATCATGAGAACGCCGATGGCTCGGGTTATCCGCTCGGCCTGGTCGAGGCGCAGATCGTGCCGGAAGCCCTGCTCCTCGCCCTCGCTGAGCGCTATATCGCGATGATCACGCAGCGCGCCTATCGTCCGCGCCTGGCGGCGGATGCGGCGATCAAGGAGCTCGCCAGAGCGGGTGTGGCGCGCACGCCCTGGACCGCCCTGGTGCAGGAATTGACAGCGTATCCGCCGGGCGTCATCGTCGAGCTCGCCAATGGCGAGATGGCGGTGGTGACGCAGCGCGGCGGTACGACGCTGCCGCGGGTGCGCGCCATCCTCAGCAGCCGTGGGCAGGCTTTCAGCAGTGCCTATCTGCGCGACTGCCGCTTGCCGGAGTTCGCCATACGGCGCATCGTCCTGCCCGAGCATCAACCCAGCCTGCGCATGGCGCAGCTGTGGCCGACGGGGAGTTTCTGAACGCGGGAAGGAGCGGGGTATGGCGGTATCGGACCTGGATCTGCCAGGGGATGGTTTTTTTTCGCTGGAACAGGTGCGCGCTCTCGATGCTGCCGCCATCGCCGGCGCCTGGCCCGGGCGCGAACTCATGGAGCGCGCCGGGCTTTCAGCCTGGCGCCTGCTGCAGCAGTGCTGGCCACAGGCGCGGCGCATCGCTCTCGTCCTCGGTTCCGGCAACAACGCTGGCGATGCCTGGGTGCTGGCGCGCTGGGCGCATCTGCATGGCTGCGAGATCGAGCTGCAGGCGACGGTCAGTGTCTGGTCAGGAGCTGCCGGTGAGGCTGCGGCCTTGGCCGAAGCGCGCGGCCTGCGCGCCGGAGCGATCAGCGTCGAGCGCCTCGCCGGCGCCGACGTCGTCGTCGATGCCATCCTCGGCAGTGGCAGTCGTGGTGCTCCGCGCGCCGACGCTGAGGCGGCGATTATGGCGATCCGTGCCTGCGCGCGGCCCGTCCTCGCTCTCGATCTGCCCTCCGGGGTCGATGCCGATCGTGGTGGATTGCTCGGCAGCGTCGCCGTCCGCGCTGATTGCACCCTCAGTTTCGTCGCTGCCAAACGCGGTCTGTACACCGGTGCGGCGGCGGCGCACGCCGGGCGCGTCTGGGTCGATGATCTCGGTATCGATCGCTGTCCGACCCTTCGTCCGACGGTCCATGATGTCCACGCTGTCGAGTTGCCGAGACGCGCCGGCGACGCCCACAAAGGCGCGCAGGGTCACGTGCTGGTGCTGGGCGGCAATCACGGCATGGCCGGCGCTGCCCTGCTCTGCGCGCGCGCGGCGGCGCGTGCCGGCGCCGGTCGTGTCAGTCTGATCGCACGCCCCTTCACCCTGCAGGCTGTGCCGATGCGCGTACCCGAGGTCATGACGCCGCCAGGTGAGAGCGCCGCCGAGCTGGCGGCGGCGGTGCAGGGTGCTGAGGTCTGCGCCCTCGGCCCGGGCCTTGGGCGTGACGACTGGGCGCAGCGGCTCTATGCCGCCGTGCAGGGCGGTGGCCGGCCCTGCGTGCTCGACGCCGATGCTTTGCGCTTGCTCGCCGCGCAGCCGTGTGCGTGGCCGCAGGCGGTGATCACGCCGCATCCCGGTGAGGCGGCGGCCCTGCTCGGTGTCGACAGCGCGACGGTGCAGGCGGATCGCTTCGCCGCTGCCGCTGAATTGCATCGCCGCTACGCCGCGACGGTGGTGCTCAAGGGCAATGGCAGCCTCATCCATAGCGCCGCCGGGACCTGGCTGTGTCGTGCCGGCAATCCCGGCATGGCCAGCGCCGGCATGGGTGACGTGCTCACCGGTCTGCTCGCCGCCTTGCTCGCGCAGGGTCTGGCGGCGCCATCAGCAGCGCAGGCAGCGGTCTGGATTCATGCGCGTAGCGGCGATCGCCTGGCAGCGCAACGAGGGCAGCGAGGTCTGCTCGCCTCGGATATAATCGAGGCTTGGCAGGAGGATTTGAACCCATGCAACGCGGCCCCCAGACCTTGATCAGTGAGCGTGATACCGAGGCGCTCGCCGCCGCCATGGCGCAGGCCTGGCGTGAGCCGCTGCTGGTCTATCTGAGTGGCGATCTCGGCGTCGGCAAGACCACCCTGGTGCGGCATCTCCTGCATGCTTTCGGTCACCACGGTTCGGTGCGCAGTCCGACCTATAACCTCGTCGAGCCTTACGCTCTGGGTATCGGGCCGGTCTTTCATTTCGATCTCTATCGCGTCCAGGATCCCGAGGAGCTGGAGTTGATCGGCTGGCGCGATTATCTGGCGGAAGCGGCTCTGTGTCTGGTCGAATGGCCGGAGCGCGCGCAGCCCCTGCTGCCGCAGGCGGATGTCGAGGTGGCGCTGCAGCTGCACGGTCATCAACGCAGCGCCACCTTGCAGGCCCAGGGTGAGCGGGGTTCGGCCTGGATGCAAAGGCTGCTCTGGCCGCTCGGGCTGGCCTCATGAAGAGGGTCTACCTGGCGGGCTTGCTGTCCCTGCTGTGCATCCAGGTACAGGCGGCGGTCGACGTGCTCGGTGTGCGCAGCTGGTCGAGCCCGGCACATACGCGCTATGTCATCGATCTCTCGGCGGCGCCGAATTATCAGCTGAGTCCGGACAGTACGCCCGGCCAGGTGTTGCTGGATCTGCCGAATGTCGAGCAAACGCCTGCCCATACGCTCAAGCTCAAGCCGGACGGTCTGGTCAGCGGCATCGCCTTCGAAGCGATGGGAGGCGGCTTGCGCCTGCGTCTCGATCTGCACGATGCGGCGTCACCGGTGGTCTTTCTGCTGCCGCCGGCGACACAGCATCCGGGCTATCGCCTGGTCATCGATCTGATCGCTCAGGATGAAGCACCGGCGGTGCTTCCGGTGCCGACACCGTCCCCCGTACCGTCCTCGCCGCCGGTGTCATCGCCGGTATCATCGCCGGTATCAACGCCGGTATCAACGCCGGTATCAACGCCGGTATCAACGCCGGTATCAACGCCGACGTCAGCCGCGACCATGCCCTCTCCGCCAGCTGCGCTGGCAGGGCGCGACGTCGTGGTCGCCATCGATGCCGGTCACGGCGGGCAGGACACCGGCGCCATCGGTCCGGGTGCTGTCTACGAAAAGACGGTGACCCTGGCGATCGCCCGTTCCCTGCAGAAACAGATGGCCGGCGTCAAGGGTCTGCGGCCGGTGCTGACGCGTGACGGTGATTACTTCATCCCTCTCGTCGAGCGTCGCGAGATCGCGCGTCGGCACTATCACGCCGACATCTTCATCTCCATCCATGCCGACGCTTCGCCGAGCCGCGGCGCCAGCGGTGCTTCGGTCTTTGCCCTCTCGCTCAAGGGTGCCAATACCGCCACATCGCGCTTTGCGCGCGCCCTGGCCGAGCGCGAGAATCAGGCCGACCAGGTCGGGGGCATCAAGGTGCCGGAGCATGACGACGTCCTCGCCGGCGTCCTCGCCGACATGGTCGTCGAAGGTTCGCTCGAGCATAGTCTGCACCTCGGTGGTGACATCCTCGACGAGCTCAAGGGCTTCAGTCCTCTGCACTCGCATCACGTCGAGCAGGCAGGTTTTGCCGTGCTCAAGGAGCCGGGCATGGTATCCCTGCTGGTCGAGAACGGCTTCATCACCAATCGCCGTGAAGAACGCCATCTCGTCGATGCCTCTTATCAGGAACAGCTGGCGCACGCCATCCTGCAGGGTGTCGAGCGCTATTGCCGCCACTATCCCCTGCCTGGTACTTATTTCGCCTGGCAACGCCAGCAGGCGGCGCGTACGCGCACCGCCGAGGTGAACTGATGGCGCGTATCCGCGCGCTCGACGCCCGCCTTGCCAACCAGATCGCCGCCGGTGAGGTGGTCGAACGACCGGCCTCGGTACTCAAGGAATTGCTCGAGAACGCCATCGACGCCGGTGCCCGCCAGATCGACATCGACGTCGAGCGCGGTGGCGTGCAGCTCATCCGTGTGCGCGATGACGGTGAGGGCATCGCCCACGCCGATCTGCCGCTGGCGGTGCAACGTCACGCTACCAGCAAGATTCATGCGGAGGAGGATCTCGAGGCCGTCGCCACTTTAGGGTTTCGCGGCGAAGCCCTCGCCGCCATCGCTTCGGTGTCGCGCTTGCAACTGGTGTCACGCGCCGCCGGCAGCGAGCTCGCCTACCGCGTTCTGTGCGAGGGGCGCGAGATGAGTGCCCGTGTCGAGCCGGCTGCCCATCCCGAAGGTACGACGGTCGAGATGCGCGATCTCTTTTTCAATACACCGGCGCGCCGTAAATTCCTGCGCAGCGAGAACACCGAGTTCGATCATCTGCAGGACGTCGTGCGCAAGCTGGCGCTGGCGACTTTTTCCGTTCGTCTGCGCCTGCGCCACAATGGCCGCGAAGTTCTCGATTTGCCGGCGGTGAGCGCGACGAGCACACCGGAGCGGCGTTTGCGGCAGATTCTCGGCGAGTCTTTCGCGAGCGCGGCGGTCAGCATCGATGAATCGGCCGCCGGCCTGCGTCTACATGGCTGGATGGGCTTGCCGACGCACGCGCGTGCGCAGGCCGATCTGCAGTTTTTCTATGTCAATGGTCGTGTCGTGCGCGACCGTATCGTCACCCACGCCGTGCGCAAGGCTTACGATGACGTCCTCTACCAGGCACGCCATCCGGTCTACCTGCTCTATCTCGAGCTCGATCCGGCGGCGGTGGACGTCAATGTCCATCCCACCAAGCATGAAGTGCGTTTTCGCGATCAGCGTCTGGTGCACGACTTCATCTTTCGCAGCCTGCACCGTTCTCTGGCACAACCGGTCGGTCGTGCCGGCAGCCCCGCGACGCCGGCCAATCTGCCGCCACATATGGCCGCGGCGGCGCCATCGCAGGCGCAGGTGTGGCAGGCCTTGCAGGGGCAGCTGGCCTTGCGCGCTGCGCTCGAGACAGCGGTGCCGGTGGCGTCGACCGCCGCTGCGGTGGGTGAGATGAACGTCGCGGAGGCGACCGCCCCGGCACTGGCGGATGACCTGCCGCTCGGCTTTGCCCTCGCACAGGTGCACGGCATCTACATCCTGGCGCAGAACCGACAGGGGCTGGTGGTCGTCGATATGCACGCCGCGCATGAGCGCATCACTTATGAACGCCTCAAGGCGGCCTGGGCGCAGGGGCGCATCGCCAGTCAACCGTTGTTGCTGCCGGTGGCGGTGACCTTGAGCGCGCATGAGGTGGAGCGACTGCTGCGCAGCGCCGTGGAGCTCGCCGAGCTCGGCCTCGAGATCGAGCAAGCCGGCCCCGAACAGGTCTGGGTGCGCGCCATGCCGGCCTTGTTGCCGGTGCAGGAGGCGGAGGCCCTGCTGCGCGATATCCTCGCCGACCTGCTCGTCGAGGGCGAGAGCAGTCGCCTGCAGGACCGTCAGCACGAAGTGCTGGCCACCCTCGCCTGTCATGCCGCCGTGCGCGCCGGCCGTATTCTGAGTCTGAGCGAGATGAATGCTCTGCTGCGCGAGATGGAGGCGACGGAGCGTAGCGCGCAGTGCAATCATGGTCGCCCGACCTCGGTGCAACTGTCGCTCGCCGACCTCGATCGGTGGTTCCTGCGTGGCCGCTGAGGGGGGGCGGCCGACGGTCCTCGCCCTGATGGGACCGACCGCCTCCGGCAAAACTGCGCTCGCTGTCGAACTCGTGCAGCGCGCGCCGGTGGAGATCATCTCGGTCGACTCAGGCATGGTCTATCGCGGCATGGACATCGGCACCGCCAAGCCCGATGCCGCCACCTTGGCCCTGGCGCCGCATCATCTCATCGATGTGCGCGAGCCCAGCGATCCTTACAGCGCCGCCGACTTTCGCAGCGATGCCCTGGCCTGCATCGCCGCGATTCAGGCGCGCGGCCACCAGCCTCTGCTCGTCGGCGGCAGCATGCTCTATTTCAAGGTTCTGCGCGATGGCCTGACCGAGCTGCCGCCGGCTGACGCCGCCTTGCGCGCCGAACTCGAGGCGGAGGCGGCGGCGCAGGGCTGGCCGGCCCTGCATGCGCGCCTGGCGCAGGTCGATGCGGCGACGGCGGCGCGCCTGCAGGTCAGCGACAGTCAGCGCATCCAGCGCGCTCTCGAGGTCTATCAGCTCACCGGCGAACCCTTGTCGGCCTGGCATGCGCGGACGCGCAGCCAGGGTCTGCCCTTTCGTCTGCGCCAGTTCGCCTTGTGGCCGCAGGATCGCGACGCTCTGCACGCCCGCATCGCGCAACGTCTGGCGCAGATGTGGGCGCAGGGACTGGTCGAGGAGGTGCAAGCCCTGCTGGCGCGTGCGCCGGCGAGCGCGGATCTTCCCGCCTGGCGCAGCGTCGGCTATCGCCAGGTCCTCGCCCATCTGCAGGGCGCTTACGACCGGGTCGAGCTCGAGGAGCGCGCGCTCTTCGCTACGCGCCAGCTGGCCAAGCGTCAGCTGACCTGGCTGCGCGGCTTCGACGATATCGCTGTACGCGACCCCTTTCGTCTGCATCTCGATGAACTTGTGCGCTGGATCTTGCAAAATCGTGACTGAGGCGCCAAAGTTACAGACCTCTCGCCCGGCCTGACGGTGGCGGGAGTTTTTTGCGCTGATTTGATTTTTTGTCCGATTTGGACCGTTTAGGAGGTAGCTCGCCATGTCCAAGGGTCAGACCCTGCAGGATCCCTTTCTCAATGCCCTGCGCAAAGAGCGCATCCCCGTGTCGATCTTTCTCGTCAATGGCATCAAGTTGCAAGGCCAGATCGAGTCCTTCGATCAATACGTCGTCCTGCTCAAAAACACGGTCAGCCAGATGGTCTACAAGCACGCCATCAGCACCGTCGTGCCGGCGCGCAATCCGCGCACCACGCAAACTGCAGCGGCGACGGGGACGGCGGGACACTACAGCGCTGGTGATTTCAGCGATGACGACGAGGCGGATCGCCAGCCCTATTGATGTGCGGGTCCGTGGACCCATGAGGTGCTCTTGGAGTATTTCGAACGCCCGGTCGGCGGTGAACGGGCGCTTCTCGTGCATATGTCCCTGCAGGAGGCGGCCAGTCGCGATGATCTCGACGAGTTCGCCGAACTCGCCCGTTCCGCCGGGGTCGAGGTCCTGCAGCTGATTCTCGCCCGGCGCCCGCGTCCGGATGCGCGCACCTACGTCGGTCGCGGCAAACTCGAGGAGATCCGCGCCCTGGTCGAGGAGCATGCGGCCGAGGTCGTGCTCTTCGATCATACCCTGACGCCGGCGCAGGAGCGCAATCTCGAGCGTGAGCTGTCCTGTCGTGTGCTCGATCGCACCGGCCTCATCCTCGACATCTTTGCGCAGCGCGCCAGAACGCATGAAGGCAAGCTTCAGGTCGAGCTGGCGCAGCTCGAGCATCTGTCTTCACGCCTGGTGCGTGGCTGGACCCATCTCGAGCGGCAAAAAGGCGGCATCGGCCTGCGCGGTCCCGGTGAGACGCAGCTGGAGACGGACCGCCGTCTGCTGCGCCAGCGTGTCGCCCAGCTCAAGCTGCGCATCGAGGACGTCAGGCGTACGCGCGCCCTCGGGCGCCAGGCGCGGCGCAAGGCGTCGGTGCCGGTCGTCGCCCTCGTCGGTTATACCAATGCTGGCAAGTCGACCCTGTTCAATCAGCTCTGCGCGAGCTCGGTCTATGCCGCCGACCAGCTCTTCGCCACCCTCGATCCGACCTTGCGACGCTGGCGTCTCGAGGGCCTCGGTGAAGTCGTCTTTGCCGACACGGTAGGTTTTTTGCGCGACCTGCCGCATCATCTCGTCGACGCTTTCCGCGCCACCTTGGAAGAAACGGTCGAGGCCGATCTCCTGTTGCAGGTCGTGGATGTTGCCAGCAGTGAGCGCGATCGCCAGATGGCTGCCGTCGAAGAGGTCCTGCAGGCGGTCGGCGCTGACGCCGTGCCGCGTTTGCTCGTCTACAACAAGATCGATCTGTTGCCGGAACGCGCGCCGCGCGTCGACGTCGATGAGCAGGGGCGGGCGCAGGCCGTCTGGGTGGCGGCACGCGATGGACAAGGTCTCGATCTGTTGCGTCAGGCCATCGTCGACCGCCTCGGCCGGCAGCGTTCCTGGCAGCTGCTGCTGGCGCCTGAGCACGGGCGCCTGCGCGCCCAGCTCTATCAACAGCAGGTGGTGCGCGCCGAGGACATCGACGCCGAGGGTCGTTCGCATCTGCACATCGAGATGGCGGAGGGCAGTCTGCGGCACTTGGTCGGACAGGCCGGCCTCGAGCTGACGGAGATTCTATCGTGAACTGGCGCCATCATGGCCGGCAGGTGCTGGAGTCCCTCGCCGTCGCCGTACTGCTCTGGGCTTATTATGCTGGTGCCGATCTGCTGCATCGCCATCTCTTGGTCATGGTGCCGGCGGCGGTGATCGGCATGCTCCTGCTCTTCGTCACCCTGCTCCTGTATGGACGGGTGCCGCTGTGGATCGAGCGTGGCCTGCAGCCCTGGCTGCGTCATTTCACCCTCTTCTTGTTGCCGCCGACGGTCGGTGTCCTGGCGGTGTGGCCGCAGGTGCGTGCGCAGGCCGGGCCTTTTCTGGTGACCTTGTTGCTGGCGACGCTGATCCCTCTCTACTTCGGTGCGCAGGTCTTTCGTGCCCTGAGTCGACGGTGGTCGCGATGAGTCTGGGCATCTGGTGGTTGCCGGTGACGCTCGTCGTCTATCTTTTCGCCGATACCCTGCAGCAGCGCCTCGGTTGGCTGATCCTGCAACCCATGCTCACCAGCGTCCTCCTTCTGGCGGCGGCGGTGGCCTGGCGTGGTCAGGACATCCAGGCTTACCGGCAGGCGACGGCGCCGCTGATATGGATCGCCGGTCCCCTGACCGTGGGCATGGCCATCCCGCTCTTCCGTGAGCGCGGGCTGATCCTGGCGCAGTGGCGGCCCCTGCTATGGACCCTGGTGCTAGGTTCCCTGCTGGCCTCCGGTTCGGCTTTCGCTCTCGCCTGTCTGTGGCAGTTGCCGCACCCGGTGGCCAAGGCTTTTCTCACCCGTGCCATCAGCCTGCCCTTCTGTCTGCCGGTGGCGCATCTGGTCGGGGCGCCGGTGGGGCTGGCGGCGGTCATCGTCGGCATCAGTGGTGTCTTTGGCGGCATCGCTGCTCCTCTGCTGTTGTCGGTGCGCTATGGCGAGGCGGCGCGTGGTGTCGCCATGGGGCTGGCGGCGCATGGCATCGGCACGGCCGTCGCACTGCGCCTGTCGGTACGCACCGGCGCACACGCTGCCCTGGCGATGATGCTCAATGGCCTCATCACCAGCCTCTGGCTGCCCTGGCTGTGGCGGCATGCCGCTCACGTCGTCGGGTTCTGATGGCCCGAGGCTCGTGCTATCATAAGACTTTTGCCAGTCGCCGCGGGCGATGTCGAGTGAGGTGAGGGGAGCGTGGGTCGAGATCTCGAACGGTGGTTGTTGCCCGATGGGGTTGAGGACGTCCTGCCGGAGCAGGCGCGCGCGCTCGAATCGTTGCGCCGGCGCTGCCTCGACCTGTACGCCGCACATGGCTTCGATCTGGTCATTCCGCCTCTGCTCGAGTTTCGCGCCTCTTTGCTCACCGGTGTCGGTCAGGACCTCGCGCTCAGCACCTTCACCCTGGTCGATCAGGCCTCCGGTCATCAGCTCGGCCTGCGCGCCGACATGACGCCGCAGGTGGCGCGTATCGACGCGCACGGTCGGCCGCTCACCGGTGTGGCGCGCTATTGCTATGCCGGCACCGTCCTGCAGGCACGTCGCCGCGCCCTCGGTGATCGGCGCTGTCAGATGCAGATGGGGTGTGAGATCTTCGGCCATGAGGGCGATGCCGCCGATCACGAGATCCTCAGTCTGATGCTGCAGAGTCTGCAATTGGCCGGCTGTCAGCGCGTCGTCCTCGAACTCGGTCATGTCGGCATCCTGCGCGCCCTCCTGCCCGAATCGCTGCACGGTGAGCGCGGCGAGCAGCTGTTCGCCATGCTGCAGCGCAAGGCCAAGCCGGAGATCGCGTCGACGCTCGCCGATGCGCCGCAGCTGCGCGATTTTCTCCTCGCTCTCGTCGATAGCGCCGGTGATCACCGTGTTTTGGCGATGGCGCGGCGTCTGGCCGCGGACGTGCCGGCGATGCTGCCGGCCCTGGATGAGCTCGAACGCGCCTGCGCCCATGTCGCGCGGCATTTTCCGACGCTGCAGATCTACATCGATCTGAGCGAGTTGCGCGGCTACCGCTACCATACCGGTCTGAGCTTTGCCGCCTATGTCGAAGGGGGCCACGTCGAGGTCGCCAAAGGCGGTCGTTATGATGACGTCGGTCGCGCCTTCGGCCGCGCCCGTCCGGCGACCGGTTTCAGCCTCGATCTGCTCTCCCTGAGCGGCTTTTCTACGTCGCCGGCGGCTTTGATCTGGGCCCCCGCCGATGAGGACAGCGATCTTCTCGCTCTCATCGAGCAGTTGCGGCGCGCCGGGGAACGGGTCTTGCGCGCTCTTCCGGGTGAAACCGCGATCGACGCCAAGATGCGCGGTCTCGATCGTCGTATCGACAAAGTGGCTGGACGCTGGGTCGTCCAGCCCTGGCATTCCTGATCTGAATTGAGCGATAAGGCAAGCGTGATTATGGGTAAGAACGTCGTCATTCTGGGCACCCAGTGGGGTGATGAGGGTAAGGGCAAGATCGTCGATCTGCTCACCGACAATGCCGCCGCCGTGGTGCGTTTTCAGGGCGGGCACAATGCCGGTCATACCCTGGTGGTCGGCGGTGAGAAGACCGTCCTGCACCTCATCCCCTCGGGCATTCTGCGCAGCCAGGTGCAATGCTATATCGGCAATGGCGTGGTGCTGGCGCCCGATGCCCTGCTGCGCGAGATGGGCAAGCTGCAGGCGCAGGGCGTGCCGGTGCGCGAGCGTCTGCGCATCTCGGCAGCCTGTCCGCTCATCCTGCCCTATCACGTCGCCCTCGATCAGGCGCGCGAAGCGGCGCGCGGCAAAGCCGCCATCGGCACCACCGGGCGTGGCATCGGTCCGGCTTATGAAGACAAGGTGGCGCGTCGCGGTCTGCGCCTCGGCGACCTCTTCCGTCGTGACAAGTTCGCCGCCCGCCTGGGCGAGATCCTCGACTACCACAATTTTCAGCTCAAGAACTATTACCAGGTGGCGCCGATCGATTTTCAGGCGACCCTGGAGCAGGCTCTCGCCTGGGGTGAGGAGCTGCGTCCGCTCATCGCCGACGTTGCCGAGGAGCTGCATCAGCTGCGCCTGCGCGGTGCGCGCATCATGTTCGAGGGGGCGCAGGGTTCCCTGCTCGACATCGATCATGGCACGTATCCCTATGTGACCTCGTCGAACACCACGGCTGGAGGCACCAGCACCGGTTCCGGCTTTGGGCCGCTCTATCTCGACTATGTTCTCGGCATCACCAAGGCCTACACGACGCGCGTCGGCAGCGGTCCTTTCCCCACCGAACTGTTCGACAGCATGGGCGAGCATCTCGCCCGCGTCGGTCACGAGTTCGGCTCGACCACCGGCCGGGCGCGCCGCTGTGGCTGGTTCGACGCCGTCGTTCTGCGCCGGGCGGTGCAGCTCAACTCCATCTCCGGCCTCTGCCTGACCAAGCTCGATGTCCTCGATGGGCTGGAGACGGTGCGCATCTGTACCGGCTATGAGGTGCGCGACAAGGGCTCGATCGAATGTCTGATGAGCGACGCCGACGCCTATGAGAACGTCACGCCCATCTATGAGGACCTGCCCGGCTGGTCGCAGTCGACGGTCGGGGCGCGTCGTCTCGAGGATCTACCGGAGGCGGCACGCCGCTACATCCGGCGTATCGAGGAAGTCGTCGGGTGCCCGATCGACATCATCTCGACCGGCCCCGATCGCGATGAGACCATCGTCCTGCGCCATCCTTTCGCTGACTGAGCGCAGAGCGCGGCGGACGCCGCCTGTTCTCAGAACAGGCGGTTCAGGCCGTTGAGGGCGGCGACGCGATAGGCCTCGGCCATGGTCGGATAGTTGAACGTAGTATTGGCGAAGTACTGCAGATTGTTCTGACCGCAGTGCATGACCGCCTGGCCGATGTGGACGATTTCCGAGGCGCCATCGCCGAAGCAGTGGATGCCGAGGATCTCCAGGGTCTCGCGATGGAAGAGGATCTTCAGCATACCGACGGTTTCGCCGGTGATCTGGGCGCGCGCCAGGTGGCGGAAAAAGGCCTGGCCGACTTCATAAGGGACTTGTGCGCGCGTCAGTTCCGCTTCGGTCTGGCCGAGCGAGCTGATCTCGGGGATGGTGTAGATGCCGGTCGGCACTTCCGAGACGCGCGGCACGTCGGTGGCGCCGACGATGTGTGCGGCGGCACAGCGTCCCTGGTCATAGGCGGCTGAGGCGAGGGCCGGCCAGCCGATGACATCGCCGACGGCGTAGATGTGCGGCAGCGAGGTCTGATAGCGCTCGTTGATCTCGATCTGACCGCGCTGATTGACCGCGACACCGAGGGGTTCCAGTCCGAGGTCCTGGGTGTTGCCGGTGCGGCCATTGCACCAGAGGATGGCGTCGGCGCGGATCTTTTTACCCGACTGCAGGTCGAGGATGACGCCTTCGTCGCTGGCGCTGACCTTGGCGTAGTGTTCGTTGTTGCGCACCAGCACGCCGAGTTCGCGCAGATAGTGGCTGAGCGCGTCGGAGATCTCGTCGTCGAGAAAGGAGAGCAGGGTCGTCTGCGTGTTGATCAGATCGACCTTGACGCCCATGCCTTCGAAGATGGAGGCATACTCGCAGCCGATGACGCCGGCGCCATAGATGATGATCTTGCGCACCGGCATGTCGAGCTTGAGGATGTTGTCAGAATCGAAGACGCGCGCGTGCGTGAAATCGATGTCCTGCGGATGGTAGGGGCGGGCGCCGGTGGCGATGATGGCGTGTTCGAAGGCGAGGACGTCGCGGCCGCCCTCCGGGTTGCGCACCTCGATGTGGTGAGCATCGAGAAAGGCGCCGCGCGAGAAGACGAGATCGACGTCGTTGCGTGTGTAAAAACGCGTGCGCAGGTCGACCTGCTGGTCGATGACCTTGCGTGCCCGTGCCAGGAGCTGGGCGAAGCTGAAATGGCGGGGGTCACCGGTATCGTGCAGCAGGGGGTCGCGGCTGTAGCGCATGAGCTGCCAGACGCTCTGGCGCAGGGCCTTGGAGGGGATGGTGCCGGCGTGCGCGCAGGCGCCACCGACCTGCGGCCTTTCCTCGACGACGGCGACGCGGCGTCCTTCCTTGGCCAGCTTCATCGCCGCGCCTTCACCGGCCGGACCGGAGCCGAGGATGACGACATCATAGTTTTGCATAGGCTTCAGGCTCCATCACGCCGCTGGAAATGCCGCTCCTGCCCGCGCCACAGCGCCAGGATGTTGCTGCGATGTCGCCAGATCAGCAGCAGGCTGATGAGCAGCAGCACGGGCAGGGAGCCGGCGTTCAAGAAATGAGCATAGACGGGCATCAGGAAAAAAGCGGTCAAGGCCGCCAGCGACGAGATGCGGGCGAGGGCAAAGACGAGCAGCCAGGTGGCGCCAGTGGCCAGGCCGAGCCAGGGTGACAGGGCGAAGATGACACCGAAGGCGGTGGCGACGCCCTTACCACCCTGGAAGCGAAAGAAAATGGGGTAGAGGTGGCCGAGGAAGGCGGCGAGGCCGACGGCGGTGAGCTGCAGGGGTGAGGCGCCGAAGTGACGCAGAACGAGCACCGGCAGCAGGCCCTTGAGGGTGTCGCCGGCCAGGGTCAGGGCGGCGGGACCGCGGCCGCCGAGGCGCAGGACGTTGGTCGTTCCGGGATTGCGTGAGCCCTGCTGGCGCGGATCGGGGAGGCGGCAGAGCGCACAAACCGGGATGGCCATGCACACAGAGCCGAGTAAATACGCGATAATCAATGTCGCAAAGGGTAGCAACCCGAGCATCCTCATCTCCCATCGACCGGGGTGCACCATGGATCACATCGTCATTCGCGATCTCGAGCTGAGCGCCCGCATCGGTGTTCATGCTTTCGAGCGCCGTCTGCAGCAGACCTTGCGCTTGCAGCTCAAGCTCGGTTGTGATGCCGCCACTGTAGCAAAAAATGACGACCTTCGGCAGGCCCTCGACTATCAGGCGGTCGTCGATTTCATCAAAGATTTCATCGCTGGGTCGACCTGTGCGCTCATCGAAACCCTAGCGGATGGACTGGCCAGCGCCTTGTTGCAGCGCTTTTCCTTGCCCGGCCTGGAGCTGGAGTTGTGCAAACCGAACATCATGCCGGGGACGACCGAGGTCGGCATCGTCCTGCGCCGCGGGCAGCCGCTGTGAGCTTGGCCCTGATCGCCCTCGGCGGCAATCAGGGTGGCGCGCCTCTCCTCGCTGCCCTGCAGGCACTGTCCGGGCTCGGTCGCGTGCAGGCGAGTTCGCCGGTCTACTGCAGTCGGGCGCGTGAAGGCGTGGGCGTGGCCGACTACCTGAATCTCGTCGTCGAGCTGGAAACGGCGCTGCCCTGCGCCCTCCTAGGTCAGGAGCTGCGCCGCATCGAGGCGGCCTGCGGGCGGCGGCGCATCGAGGCGGCGGTCTGTCACGTCGACCTCGATCTGCTCATCTGGGAAGAGCAGATCCTGCGCCCGGCTGAGCTGCAGCGCTGCTATGTGGCGCAGCCGCTGGCAGCGCTGCGCGGTCAGTACCGCGCTGCCGACACCGGACACCTGCTCGCCGGTGACGCCTGGACGGCGCTGCGCGCGCAGGGCTGAGGGCGGGGCATTGTCCTGGCGGCGAGCGAGCGGCTAGACTGTTCGACCTCGCCTGCAAATTTTCTGGAGCCGCCGTGGATCTCTTTCCGCGTACCCCCTGTCTGGCCAGCATGGATCGTGAGGCCCTGCGTGCTCAGATCCGGCGCTATTTTCACGCTAGTTTCGATCGCTATGAAGCGCTCTTCGAACTGCTCGCCGACACCGCTGCTTACTACATCAAGCCGATTCCTCTGCGCCATCCGTTGATCTTCTATTTTGGTCATACGGCGACCTTCTTCATCAACAAGCTGCTTCTCGCCGGCCTCATCGAGACGCGTATCGACGCCAAAATCGAGCGGCTGTGCGCCGTCGGTGTCGATGAGATGAGCTGGGACGATCTCGATGAGAGGCACTATGACTGGCCCGAGGTCGCCACCTTGCGTCACTATCGCGATCAGGTGCGCCAATGTGTCGACGCCGTGCTGACGCATATGGATCTGAGCGGTGAGCTCGGCATGCAGCATCCGGTCTGGGTCATCCTGATGGGCATCGAGCATGAGCTCATCCATCTCGAAACCTCGTCGGTACTCATCCGTCAGCATCAGCTCGCGCACGTCCGACCGCATCCGGACTGGTCGCCCTGCCGCGCCACCGGCGAGCCGCCGCCCAATCCCTTGCTGCCGGTGCCGGCGCAGTCCCTGATCCTGGGGCGGACGGTGAACGATCCGTGGTATGGATGGGACAATGAATACGGGGCGCATACGGTCGAGGTCGCCGCCTTCAAAGCCTCGCGGCAACTGGTCAGCCAGCGCGAGTTTCTCGCCTTTGTCGAGGCCGGCGCCTATCTCGATGAGCGTTGGTGGGATGAGGAGGGGTGGGCCTGGCGGCAGCACGCCGATGCGCGGCATCCGACCTTCTGGCGCGCCGGCGAGGGCGCTTGGCGCCTACGCCTGCTCAGCGAAGAGGTCGACATGCCATGGAACTGGCCGGTCGAGGTCAATGCGCATGAAGCGCGCGCCTATGTGCGCTGGTTGGGCGAGACGACGGGGCGCAGCCTGCGTCTGCCGAGTGAGGCGGAGTGGCATGCCCTGGCGCAGCACTGCGCCTGTAGCGAAGTGACGGCAGCGCCGGCGGCGGCGCAGTTGCATCTCGATCACGAAGCCTCCTCCTGTCCGGTCGATCGCTTCGCGCACGGCGAGTTCTTCGATGTCGTCGGCAATGTCTGGCAGTGGACGGAGACGGCGATCGCGCCTTTTCCCGGCTTCAAGGTGCATCCTCTCTATGACGACTTCAGTACGCCGACCTTCGATGGCCGCCATCATCTGATCAAAGGCGGCAGCTGGATCTCCTGCGGCAATGAGGCGCGTCTGCATAGCCGCTACGCTTTCCGCCGGCACTTTTTTCAGCACGCCGGCCTGCGTTACGTCGAGGCGCCGCCCTTGGCGCCACAGCCGGTCTCGCATTACGAGAGCGATCTGCTGGTGGCGCAGTATCTCGAGTTTCACTATGGGCAGAGCTATTTCGCGGTGCCCAATTTTTCCGCCCATCTCTGCCAGCGCGTGCTCGCCGCGACCGCCGGTCGACCGCGCCAGCGCGCCCTCGATCTCGGCTGTGCCACCGGTCGTGCCAGCCTCGAGCTGGCGCGTCATTTCGAGGCGGTGACCGGCATCGACTTCTCGGTGCGCTTCATCGACCTCGGCGTCCAGCTCATCGCCGCCGGTCATCTGCGCTATGCCCTGCCCGAGGAGGGCGATCTGCTGAGCTATCATGAAATCCGCCTCGACACCCTCGATCTGCAGGCGTGCGCGGCGCGGGTCAGCTTTCATCAGGGCGACGCCTGTAATCTGCCGGAGCGCTACAGCGACTACGACCTGATCCTCGCTGCCAACCTCATCGATCGTCTCTATCAGCCGGAGCTCTTTTTGCGCGATGTGCATCGGCGCCTCCGCCCAGGTGGCGTGCTCGCCCTGTGCAGCCCCTACACCTGGCTCGAGGAATACACCGAGCGCGCGCACTGGATCGGCGGGTTCAAACGCGATGGCGAGAGGTGGACGACCCTGCAGGGTTTGCAGGCCATTCTCGGTGAGCATTTCCGTCTGTTGCAGGAGCCTGAGGACCTGCCTTTCGTCATCCGCGAGACGGCGCGCAAGTATCAGCATTCCCTGGCGCAGCTGACTTTGTGGGAGCGGCGATGACCCGACCTGATTTTACCCATCTACCGCCGCGGCAAGGCACGCTCGCGCTCAAGCTCGAGGCGCGCCAGGCCATGTTCGGGCGCGCCGACGTCCTGCCGCTGTGGGTCGCCGACATGGATTTTGCGGCGCCGGACTGTGTGCGCCAGGCGCTCATCGCCCGCGCCGAGCATCCGATCTACGGCTATACCGTGCGCGACCCCGACATGCTGCCGGCTTTGTGCGACTGGATCGGCCGCCGCCATGGCTGGCAGCCCGCGCCCGCGCACGCCTGCATCGCTCCCGGCGTCGTACCCAGTCTCTACGCGGCGGTGGCGGCCTTCAGCGCACCGGGTGAGGGGGTGATCGTGCAGACGCCGGTCTATCCGCCCTTTTTGCAGGCCGTGCAGACGCAGGGGCGTCGCCTCCTCGATAATCCCCTGCGCTGTCAGGATGGCGCTTACAGTCTGGATCTCGAGCATTTTGAGCAGTGTGCCCGGCAGGCGCGCCTCTTTCTGCTCTGTTCGCCGCACAATCCCGTCGGCCGTGTCTGGAGCCGCGCTGAACTGCAGGCATTGCTCGCCATCTGCGCCCGCCATGACGTCATCGTCTTCGCTGATGAGATCCACGCCGATCTCCTCTACCCTGGTGAAGTGCATCAGCCAGCGCTGCCGCTGGCGCCCGAGCGGGTGGTGGCGGCCTGGGCGCCGAGCAAGACCTTCAATATCCCGGGCATGGGTCTTTCCGCCCTGTTCAGTGAGCAGGCAGCGCTGATGCAGCGCTTGCAGGCGATCTTTGCGGCCTTGCCGGTGAGCACCCAGCATCCCTTTGGCCAGGTGGCCTGGACGACCGCTTATCGCCAGGCCGAGCCCTGGCTGGAGGCTTTGCTGCAGACCCTGCAGGGACATCGGCAGCATGTGCTGGCGCGTCTGCACAGTGAGCTGCCGCGTCTACGCATGAGCGTGCCGCAGGCCACCTATCTGTTGTGGCTGGACTTTCAGGCCTGGGGCTGCTCCGAGCCTGAGCTGGTGCGCCGCCTCGTCGATGAGGCGGGTCTCGGACTCAATCCCGGCAGCAGCTTTGGTGAAAGCGGGCGTGGATGGATGCGCCTGAATATGGCGACGACACGCACGCAGCTCGACCTCGCCCTCGATCGCCTCATCGCCGCCTTTGCCTGAAGCAGACCTGCTATGCTGTCGTTTCCAGCGCAGATGGAGACGACGATGCCAGCACCTTCGCGACGTGAACGCGCCGTGGCGGCCCTCATCGGGGCATGGATCGGTGACGCCTTGGCCCTGGGGCCGCACTGGTATTACGATCTCGCTGCCCTGCGCCGCGACTATGGCGAATGGATCAGCGACTACATGCCGCCACGACCGGGGCGTTATCACGCCGGTCTGCCGGCGGGGCATGCTTCGCAGGCCGGTTATATCCTGCTGCTGACGGTGCGCTCGCTGGTCGAGTGCGGTGGCTATGACGAAGCCGATTTCTGCCGGCGCCTGGATACCGAGCTGCTGGCTTTGATCGATGGCACGCCCATGCAGGGGCCGGGCGGTTACACCAGCCAGTCGATACGCGACGTCTGGCATCGGCGCGTCGGGCAGGGCCTACCCTGGGGGCAGGTCGCCGGTCACGCCGACACCACCGAGGCCATCGAGCGTGGACTCGCTCTCGCCCTGCGCTATGCCGAGGCGCCACAAGATCTGGCGCGGGCCGTCGCCGACAACACGCGTTTGACCCAAGACGATGAGATCGTGGTGGCGATGAGCGTCGCCTATGCCGCCGTCCTCGCCGCTCTGGTGCGTGGCGAGCCTTTCGACCGCGAGCTCTCCGGCAAACTCATGCGCCAGGTCGAGAGCGGCGAGTTGCCTTTTCATGCCGTGACGACGACCGGTCTGCAGCCGCCGGCAGCAGGCGCCGAACCGACGCGGGCGGGGCGCTTCGCCTCGCCCGATGCCTTGCTCACCCCTTCGTGCATCGCCGCCGCTGTCGCCGATGCCGACATCCGCATCGAGCCGGCGTGGAAGGTGTCTTTGGTCTATGGCATGCCCTGCGCCATCTATCATCAGCTGCCGGCGGCCTATTATCTGGCGGCGCGGTATGGCGACGATTTCGAGGCGGCCGTCCTGCACGCCGTCAATGGCGGTGGCCAGAATCAGGCGCGCGCCATGCTCACCGCCGCCCTGGTCGGTGCCCAGGTAGGATTGGCGGGTATCCCGGAACGCTGGCTGCGCGGTTTGCTTGGCGGCGAGGAACGCCTCGATCTGGCCTGGCGTCTGGTCGCTGGCCTGAGCGATCAGGTCTGAGCGCAAGGAGGCGTCATGCGTCGTTGTCTCGTCTGGTTGCGGCATGATCTGCGCCATCGCGATCACCCCGCCCTGCAGGCGGCGTGCGCCGACCCCGAGAGCGAAGTGGTGGCGGTCTATCTGCGCACGCCGCGGCAGTGGGAGCTGCATGATCTGGGCGCGGCGCGCATCGCTTTCGAACAGGCCGCCCTGCCTGGTCTGCAAGCCGATCTCGCGGCTCTCAACATCGCCCTGGTGGTGGCTGAGGTCGCGGACGATACACAGATTCCGGCATGGATGGCACGCCATGTCGCCGCCTGGTCGATCCATCATCTCTATGCACATCGCGCGCATGAGATCGATGAGCAGCGGCGTGACGCGGCGGTGGCGGCGGCGGTCGCTGAGCAGGCTTGTGGCATGAGCTTGCTCGATGACGTCTGCCTGGTGCCGCCCGGGCGGGTGCTGACGCGCGAGGGCCGTCCCTACACCGTGTTCACGCCTTTCAAAAAAGCCTGGCTGACGCACCTCGCCGGTGTGCCGGCGGCGCGTGGGGCGCCGCCGCCACGTCAGCGCTGCTGGCTCGATGGCAGCGCCGTCACTGTGCCGGCCAGCCAGGACAGCTGGACACGCTTCTGGCCAGCCGGGGAGGCAGCGGCCTTGACGCGTCTCGAACGGTTCATCGCCACCGATCTGTCCGGCTACGCCGTTGCCCGTGATCATCCGGAGAGCGATGGCAGCAGTCGCCTGTCGCCGTATCTGGCGGTCGGCAATATCAGCGTGCGCCAGTGTCTGCAGGCCTTGCGCCGTCATGGCAGTGGCGATGCGTCGGGTGCGGCGAGCTGGCTGAATGAGCTGTGCTGGCGCGATTTCTACCGGCACATCCTCGCTGCTTTTCCGCGCGTCTGCCGGCATCAGGCTTTTCTCGGTGCCACCGACGCCCTGCCCTGGCGTCACGACACCGGCGATTTCGCACGCTGGTGCGAGGGGCGGACGGGTTTTCCCATCGTCGACGCCGGTCTGCGCCAGCTGCGCGAACAGGCCTGGATGCACAATCGCCTGCGCATGATCTGCGCCAGCTTCCTGGCCAAGGATCTGTTCATCGATTGGCGCTGGGGTGAGCGTCACTTCATGCGCCATCTGCTCGACGCCGATCTCGCCGCCAACAATGGCGGCTGGCAGTGGTGCGCTTCGACCGGCAATGACGCCGTGCCCTATTTTCGGGTCTTCAATCCGGTGCTGCAGAGCCGCAGGTTCGATCCGCAGGGCGATTTCATCCGCCGCTATGTGCCGGAGCTGGCGACGCTCGATGCGCGCAGCATCCATGCTCCCGATGCGGCGATGTTGCGCGCGCGCGGTATCGACTATCCGCCGCCCATGCTCGATCACGCGCAGGCGCGCACGCGCGTCATCGCCCATTTTCGTGGCTTACGCACGCTGAACGCGGCGCAGATGAGCTTGTTCAGCGCGACGTGAGGGCGGCCTCGCGCTGCAGCAGCTGACGCTTGCGCTCCTCGCCCCAGCGATAGCCACCGAGCTCGCCATCCTGGCGGATGACGCGATGGCAGGGAATGAGCAGGGCGATCGGATTGCTGGCGCAGGCGCCTGCTACCGCGCGTGCCGCCGTCGCCATGCCGAGGCTGGCGGCGATCTCACCATAGCTGCGTGTGCTGCCCGCGGCGATGTCCTGCAAGGCGCGCCAGACGCGCTGCTGAAAAGGTGTGCCGGGAGGCAGGGGGATGGCGCTGGCGGGCAGGTCAGGATGGTCGAGGCAGGCGCGGGCGGCGTTGAGCCAGGGCGCTGCGCGCGTCGCATCGTCGCGCAGATGGTGGTGCGGATAACGCCCCTGCAGGGCCTGCTGTAGGGCCGGACGCGTCTCACCGAGCCAGAGGTGACGCAATTCTGCCGTCGCGGTGACGGCGACGAAGAGGACGCCGAGCGCGCTGTCAGCGCTGCCGATGTACCAGATGGCGCTGCCTGAAGATGCATCGTGCGTCATGACGGCCTCGCGTCGGTGGATCGCTGACGGGTCTGAGCTTAGCCATTCGCCAGCAGCGCGGCAAGGAGGGATCTTGCTTTCAATCAGTTGAGATTATATCATGTGATAAATCATCGGGAGCATTATCGTGCAGCTGCGCAGTTTTGGTATCCTGCTCAAGGACGTTTCGCGTCTGTCCTCGCGCTATTTTGAACGCCATCTCGGATCCCTCGGTCTGACCCTCGATCAGTGCAAGGTGCTCGCCCGCCTCGAACATGAGCAGGGCATGACGCAGACGCAGCTGGCCGAATGCACCGACATGGATCCCATGACCCTGGTGCGTGTGCTCGACCGCATGGAGCAGGAGGGCCTGCTCGAACGGCGGCGCCATGAGCTCGATCGGCGGGTGCGGCAGATCTATCTGTTGCCGGCGGCACAGGCACAGATGGAGCGTATGTGGCAGCTGGTCGAGCGTGTGCGCGGCGAGACCCTGCGCGATTTCAGTGAGGCTGAGCGCGAGCACTTCATGGGCTATCTGCAGCGCATGCGCGCGACTTTGCATACTTTGCTGAAAGACGATGAAACAGCGGGAGCAGCGTGATGACGACGTCGCAAGCAAGCCTGCAGGGGGCCTCCTGGCGTCGACCTCTCTTTGCCTTCGGTCTGGTGCTGGCGGCGGCGCTGGCATTTTTCATGTGGTGGCGCAGCGGCCGCGTCATCAGTACCGATGACGCCTACGTCAAGGTGCCGAACGCCGACATCAGCAGCAATATCGATGGCCGTGTCATCGCCGTGGCGGTGCGCGACAATCAGGCGGTGCAGCGTGGTGATCTGCTCGTGCAGATCGATGATCGTGCCGATCGCATCGCCCTGGCGGCGGCGCGCGCGCATCTGCGCCAGAGCGTCGAGCAGGTGTATGCCGATGAGGCCGCCTATCGCGCGCAGCTGGCACAGATAGCGGCGCAGCGACAGCGCTGTGACTATCTGCAGAAGGAGGCGGCGCGGCGCCAGACTCTGGTACAGGCCGGCATGGGTTCGCAGGAGAGCCTGGATCGCGCCGACAGCCAGGCGCGTGAAGCGGCGCAGACCCTGCAGGCAGCGCAGCAGCAGGCGACGGCCTTGCTCGCTGCTCTCGGCGGGCAGGCGCAGGAGGCTCCGGCCGAGGATGTCCGCGTGCGCGCGGCGCAGGCCGAGCTCGATCATGCCACCTTGCAGCTCAGTTACACGCGCATCCTGGCGCCGGTCAGCGGCGTCGTCGCCCAGGTCGATCATCTGCAGGTCGGCGATTATATCAAGGCGGCCACCCCGCTCTTCGCTCTGATGTCGCCGGCAGCAGGCTGGATCGAAGCCAATTTCAAGGAGGATGAGATGACGCATCTGCGCGTCGGGCAGCGCGCCGAGGTACGCCTCGACATCGATCCTGAGCACACTTGGGCGGCGGTGGTGGACAGTCTGGCACCGGCGACGGGTTCGCAGTTCTCTCTGCTGCCGCCGGAAAACGCCACCGGCAATTGGGTCAAGGTGGTGCAGCGCGTGCCGGTGCGGCTGCGTCTACTCGATATGGCGCGGGCGCCGTCCCTGCGCGCCGGTCTGAGTGCGCACGTCAGCGTCGATACCGGCTACCGCCGTCATCTGTTCAGCGGAGGTGGGCATGGAGTCGACGCACCTCGCTGAGGCCTCCGGCTGGCAGCGGCGCATGATCACCGTGACGGTGATGCTGGCCTCCATCCTGCAATCGCTCGATAATACCATCGCCAACGTCGCCATGCCGAAGATGCAGGGAGCCTTGTCGGCGACCCAGGACCAGGTGAGCTGGGTGCTCACTTCCTACATCGTGGCGGCGGCGATCATGACGCCGATGACCGGCTGGCTGGCCGGGCGTTTCGGGCGCAAGACCCTCTTTCTCGTCTCGGTCTTCGGCTTCACCCTCGCCTCCGCCCTCTGCGGCCTCGCCCAGAGCCTGACCGAGATGGTGCTGTTCCGCTTCATGCAGGGTCTGGCGGGCGCCGCCCTGGTGCCGATGTCGCAGGCGGTGCTGCTCGACATCAATCCGCCGGAACGCCATGGGCGGGCGATGGCGATCTGGGGGCAGGGGGTGCTCGTCGGGCCCATGCTCGGTCCCATCCTCGGCGGCTGGCTGACCGATCACTACAGCTGGCGCTGGGTGTTCTACATCAATGTGCCGCTCGGCATCATGGCCTTCATCGGCGTCTTCGTCTTTTTTCCGCGTGCCGTCCGCTACTCCAGCCGTCTCGACTTTCTCGGCTTTGCTCTGCTCAGCCTGGCGGTCGCCAGTCTGCAGCTCTGTCTCGATCGCGGGCCGACGCAGGACTGGTTCTCTGCCACCGAGGTCCGCCTCGAGGCGGGGATCGCGGTCCTGGCTTTTTATCTTTTTATCGTGCACAGCCTGACGGCGGCGCAGCCTTTCATTCGCTTGCGTCTGTTCCGCGACCGCAACTTCGTCACCGGCAACGTCTTCATCTTTCTCGTCGGTGTCATCATCTTCGCCACCCTCGCCCTGCTGCCGCCGCTGTTGCAGGATCTGCTCGCCTATCCGGTCTATAACGCCGGTCTGCTGACGGCGCCGCGCGGCCTCGGTACGCTCATCGCCATGGCCGTCGCCGGGCGTCTCGTCGATCGCCTCGATCCGCGCTGGCTGATCGGCAGTGGTTTCGCCTGTGCCGCCGCCTCCTTGTGGCAGATGACGCATTTCGATACGGCGATGGGAGCGGCGCCGGTGTTCTGGTCGGGTCTGCTGCAGGGCTTGGGCACGGGTCTGGCCTATGTGCCCCTGGTGACGCTCAGTTTCGCCACCTTGCCGGCCGAGCTGCGCAATGAAGGCAGTGCCTTTTTCAGTCTCGTGCGCAACATCGGCAGCAGCATCGGCATCTCGGTGGTGCAGGCGCTGATGGTGCGCAATACCCAGATCGTGCATGCGACGCTGGCGCAGGCGGCGAACCGCTATGCTGTGCACGCTTCGCCGACCCTCGCCGGTCTGGCCGATCCCTTGCTGCGCGCCCGCTTCAACGTCGAGGTGACGCATCAGGCGCTGATGATCGCCTACATCGACGATTTCTGGCTGATGTTCGGGCTGTCCTTGCTCGCCATGCCCCTGTTGCTGTTGCTGCGGCCGGTGCGGCGCGGCGCCTCGGCACCGAGCATCGCCCTCGAGTAGGGTGCTGGCCTCAAATGATGGAAACTTGGCCTCGCTGCCTCTCGTCGCCGCTCTCCAGGGCGGTCTAGGATGAGGGCGATATCCGAGGTGGAGTGATGTAGTGATGGAAACAAACGATCTGGATGTGCTGATCATCGGTGCCGGCCTTTCGGGCATAGGCGCTGCTCGCCATCTGCAGCAGAACTGTCCCGACAAGAGCTACGCCATCATCGAGGCGCGCGCCGCCATGGGCGGGACCTGGGATCTCTTTCGCTATCCGGGCATACGCTCGGACTCCGACATGTACACCCTGGGCTACAACTTCAAGCCCTGGACCTTGCCACGTTCCATCGCCGATGGTCCTTCGATCCGCGACTATATCCGGGCGACGGCGGTAGAAAACGGCATCGATCGCCATATCCGCTATCAGACCCGGCTGGTGCACGCCGACTGGAGCGGCAGCCGCAAGATGTGGACGGTGACCTTGCGTGATGGGCAGGGGCAGGAGTCGCAGATGCGCTGCAACTTTCTGCTCATGTGCACCGGCTACTACGACTATGCCGCCGGCTATACGCCGGAGTTTCCGGGCGTGCAAAACTACCAGGGGCAGCTCATCCATCCGCAGCACTGGCCGGAGCAGCTCGACTATCGCGGCAAAAAGGTCGTCATCATCGGCAGCGGCGCCACCGCCGTGACCCTGGTGCCGGCCATGGCTGAGCAGGCGGCGCATGTCACCATGCTGCAGCGTTCGCCGTCTTATGTCGTCAGCGTGCCGCGCGAGGATCATCTGTCCAATGCCCTGCGCAAGGTGCTGCCGGAGAAGCTGGTCTATCGCCTGGCGCGGACGCGCAATGTCGGTCTGCAGCAGGCCTTCTACAAGCTCAGCCGGGCACAGCCGGGACTGGTGCGCCGTCTGCTGCTGGCACAGGTGCGCCATCAGGTCGGCGGCGATTTCGACATGCAGCACTTCTCGCCGCGTTACAAGCCCTGGGATGAGCGTCTGTGCGCCGTTCCCGACGGCGATCTGTTCGCCGTGCTGCGCTCCGGTCGTGCTTCGGTGGTCACGGACCAGATCGATCGTTTCACCGCCGAGGGCCTGCGCCTGGCTTCCGGCAAAACCCTGGCAGCGGACATCATCGTCACCGCCACCGGTCTGCAGCTGCAGATGATGGGTGGCGCCAGCCTGAGCATCGATGGCCGCAGCGTCGACATGGCGCGCACGATGAACTACAAGGGCGTGATGTTTCGCGACATCCCGAATCTGGCCATGGTCTTCGGTTATACCAATGCCTCCTGGACGCTCAAGGCCGATCTCAGTGCCGAGTACGTCTGTCGCCTGCTGCGGCGCATGGACCAGCTCGGGGTGCGCGCGGCGACGCCGCGCAACCATGATCCGATGGTGCAGGAGCGCCCCTTCCTGGAGATGGCCTCGGGTTATGTGCAGCGCGCCATGGCGCGTTTCCCGCGCCAGGGCAGCAAGGCGCCATGGCGTGTCTACCAGAACTACGCTCTCGATCTGATGACCCTGCGTTATGCCCCGATCGAGGATGGTTGCATGGAGTTGAGCGGTCCGCGATCGGCGCCGCCCGCCGCCGTCGAAGTGGCGCCGGAGGCACCCGCCAGCACCGCGAAAAAAACGCCCCCGCGCAAGGCGCGCACCGCGAAAAAGGCGGTGCCGGCGACCTGAAAAGGTGAAATGAGGACGGCGTCAGCCGCTTTTGAGGGTGTGGGAGGCCGGCCTTGCGCCGGCCTCTGGCTTTTTGCCGTGACTTGAACTAAACATGGTGCAGATGAAATATATTTCACAAAAGGATTTCCTATGCACATCTCCAAGCAGTCCAAAAGAAGAGGCCATACGACCAGAGCGACGGCCGTCCTGCTGTCGGCGTGGGTGAGTGCGGCGATGGCCACCGATTTCGATGCACGCAGCATGGCCATGGGTGGCACCGGGGTCACGTCGGCGTCCCTGGGCGCGGCCGCCCTGTTCAATCCGGCCTTGCTCGCCGCGCCCGACAGCGGCGATCATTTCGCCTTGATCCTGCCCGCCATCGGCGCGCAGGCCACCGATCAGGGTGACGTGCACAACAAGGTCAAGGATCTGCAAAACGGCGCTTATGACGCCTCGGTCAACGACTATCATGCCTTTCAGAACAACCCGACGTCAGCGTCGGCGACGGCCTTGAGCGGTGATCTGCTCGGTCTCAATGGCGGTCTCGCCGGACTCAGCGGCCAGCCCATCGATATCCAGGCAGGCCTCGTACCTTTCTCGCTGGCCTTCCACAATCCCGTGCTGTCAGTGGGTGTCTTCACCAATGCCTACGCCGACATCGCGGCGCGCTTCAACTACGCCGCCAGTGACGCCACCACGCTCAACGACTACAGCACCCTGCTCGGTAGCATCGCGCCGGACATCAACCGCCTGAACAGCGGCAGCGAGACGCAGGCGCAGAAGACCGCCCTGGAAGCGACCTTGAGCTCACCGCAGTACGGTCAGCTGATCAATTCCGGCTGCGCCAGTTCGCTCAACGCCAGTTCGACGGCGCAGAACGTCGCCAGCTGTTTCAACGATCCGAGCAATACCGTCGCCTCCTCGGTGCAGGCGGTCGGTGCGGTCATCGGCGAAGTCGGGGTGGCGCTGGCGATGCAGGCGGACGGTATCGCCTTCGGGGTGACGCCGAAGGTGCTGATGGTCAAGACCTTCTACTATGACAAGGTGGTGCAGAACAACACGTCCTTCTCGATGCAGAACTCGAGCAAGGACTACACCGCGGTGAACGCCGATCTCGGTGCCGCCTATGTGCTGCCGGGGACCCCCTACAAGGTCGGTGTCGTCGTCAAGAACCTGGTGCCCGAGACCTTCTCGACCGTCACCGACAGTTTTGGCAATCGTGTCGACATCAAGATCAACCCGCAGGTCAGTGCCGGCGCCGAGGCGCACTGGTCGCGCGCCACCGTCACCGCCGACCTCGATCTGACGCGCAACCAGGCGCCGGTGCCCTGGGGACAAGCGGATCAGTTTCTCAGTCTCGGTGGTGAGCTCGATCTCTGGCTCGTGCAGCTGCGCGCCGGCTATCGCACCAATCTCGCCAATGGTCCGCTGCGTAATGAAGTCAGCGCCGGTATGGGTCTCGGCCCCATCGACCTCGCCGCCACCTATGGTGCCCATACCGTCGGAGCGGTCGCCCAGCTCGGCTTCGCGTTCTGAAGCTGCTGCCCCCAGCGCCGGCCGGGCCCGCGGCCGGTCAACGGGATGGGGGCGGGCTTAGACACACGGATGTTCGCCCGGTATAATATGTTTTATATATTCATATTATACCGGATTCCCGTATGCGATACCTTGGCGCCCTCATCCTTGGCCTGCTCTTCAGCTTGACGGCCTGCTCAGCGCGGCGCGATCAGGATTTGTCCGGTGTCGCTTTTCATGTTTTGCCCTGGCGTGTACGCTTGCATGATCTGCCGTCGGGATTGGACGCGGCGCGCACCCGCGAGCTCCTGCAGGTACAGCTCGATCAGCTCGAAGTCAGCATCTCTAATTGGCAATCAGGCTCGGAGATCGATCGCTTCAACCACCAGGGTGCGGGTCATTGGGTCGGGATCTCGCCGCGTCTGTATCACACGATCGAGGAGGCCTGGTGGGTGGGTGAAAAGGCGGGTGGCTATGACATCACGGCCCTGCCTTTGATCAATCTGAAGATGACCGCCTGATCGGTGGCCTGTGGGCCAACCTGTCGCAAAGCCGCTGCCGGTTCGTGATGGTCAAGGACAAGCGCTGGGATTGGGTTGAGGAGGCACTGAAGTGAGCGACTTCCAAAAGCAATACGCCTTGTGGGACGAATTCCTGTCGGTTTGGCCCGCCTCGCGGTTGGCCTCGATGACGCTGGACGAGTACACACAGGCAGGTTCGAAGGACAGCTTCACCTACTGGATCGAATCACGGCTGGACGAGCTGGGCAGCATCTGGGGAGGATCGTCGTTCAAGTTCGGCGTGTTCTCGCGCAAAGACACCGAGGACAAGAAATCCGACGCCAAGCTCTCCTACTCGGATACACACGGGTGGTATTCATCGCTGGGCACCACGGCACAAGATGCCTTCGAGAAAGTGCGCGGCTTCGTGGTGCAGGTGGCCGACTGGGCGGCTCAGGGCGATCTGAAAGCAATCGAGTCATTCGAGCATCTGGGTGAAGCCTTCAAGTGGAAGATCGCCTTTCACTACCAGAACCGCCAGATGCCGGTGATCGTGGACATCTTCAAGCGTGCACCGCTGGCGGTATTCGTCAGCGGTACAGCCAGCCAAAGCATGGCCACGTTGCAGCAAGCCACGGTGACCAAACGGCCCGGTGGGCGGGGAATTCTGGAATTCGGGCGGCAGGTGTGGGAGGCATGGAGCCAGAAAAATCTGGCGATCTGGAAGCTCTCTCACGGCAACCCACCCAATTTCACTGATGCCGAGCGCCAGCAGTATCTGGACGGCCAATGGGCTGTGATGCACCGGGACACCGGCAAGGAGCAAGGCAAGAAGTTCGCAGAGGCACCGGTAGGCGCCTTGTTCTTCCTGTGCCACGGCAACAGCCCGCAGCGAATTGGCCAGTTCACTTCAGAAGCCATGCCCTGCGCCAAGGGCGACGGATGGTTACAGCGCAGCTACCGCGTGCTCAAACCAGCCCAGCGCACTGACCGATATACTGCCAACTCAAAAAATTGGTCGCCACAGGGTAACTCGACCTTCTGGCAAGTGGGCGCGCACGACCTGCCGGAATTCGAATCCACCTTGCTCAAGCCGTTCTTCGGTACGGACTTGGCAGAAGTGGCGGCGCTTGCCGGTGAGCCGATAGAAGCGGCCAGCCTGGGCAACGGGATCTCGCCGCCAACGCCGCATACCACGGCCACGGGAAACAAGAAGTCCACAATCACTTGTTTTAACCGCATCTACTACGGCCCTCCCGGCACGGGCAAAACCTACGCGCTGGTGCAATTGCTCAAGCGTGAATACGAGCCGCAAGCCGCATCCATCACCACTGAGGAATGGCGCGCCCAGATCATTGCTGAGAAGGTCGCGGTGCTGAAGTGGTGGGAGGGCGCTGCCGCTGCGCTGTACGACTTGGGTGGCAAGGCCAAGGTGGCGGATATTGCGGAGCATCGCTTCATTCAGGCCATCATCGCCGCCAATGGCTCTAATCGCAATGTGCGACAAACGCTGTGGCGCACCCTGCAGAACCACACCGTGGATGAATCCACCACGGTGAAGATGAAAAAACGCCTCAGCCCGGCCGTCTTCGATAAAACGGCTGACTCGGTGTGGCAGTTCGCGGGTGATTGGCAGGATGCTTGCGCCGACTTGATCACGCTGGTTGATCAGCTGAAGGCGGGCCAGCAGGACGCCGCCACAGTACAGCGCTACAGCTTCGTGACCTTCCATCAATCCTACGGCTACGAAGAATTCGTTGAGGGATTGCGTCCCGTTCTGAACGGTGACGCCGATGCGGGCGAAGTGGAATACGAAATTCGCCCCGGTGCGTTCAAGGAGCTGTGCCGCAAGGCCCGGCGGGCCCCCGATCAACGTTTTGCGATGGTGATCGACGAAATCAACCGGGGCAATATCAGCAAGATTTTCGGTGAGCTGATCACCCTGATCGAGCCGGACAAGCGCGACCCACTTGATGGCAGCAAGCCGCCCATCGAATTGACGCTGGCCTACTCGGGCGAGAAGTTTTCTGTGCCCGCCAATGTGGACATCATCGGCACGATGAACACGGCTGATCGTTCGCTGGCCTTGCTCGACACGGCCTTGCGCCGACGCTTCGACTTTGTGCCGCTGCTGCCTGACACTCGTGAAGAGAAAGATGCGGATGACCCGCACAGCGCGCCCTTGGCGGGCATGGTGGTCACCACATCAATCGGCGCGATTGATGTGCGTCGAATGCTGGAGCGTATCAACGAGCGCATCGAAGCCCTGTACGACCGCGATCACAGCATCGGCCACGCCTATCTCACGACTTTGGCGGATGTGGATGATGGCGAGGCCCGCTTTGAAAAGTTGGCCGACATCTTCCGCAATCGCATCGTGCCCTTGCTGGAGGAGTACTTCTTTGAGGATTGGCGCAAGATTCGGCTGGTACTGGGCGACAACCAGAAGCCCCAAGCGGCCCAGTTCATCACCGAAAGCGATGCCCACGAACAGGACTTGAGTGACTTGTTCGGCAACAACCACGGCCTGGACAGCTACGCCACCAAGCGGCGCTATCAATCGCAGCCGTCCGCGTTTGCCAATCCCGCCGCGTACCTTGGCATCTACCAGTCCTTGGCTTGAGGGATGAATCACAATGTCAGGCACCACGATCTACGAATTTGATGCGCTGGCCGCAGATGCTCCCGGCGTATCCGATACCGTAGGCCTGCACTCGGTGCCACAGTCGGTGTTTGCCTGGCTGGAATCGCAGGCCCTCAGCCTAGCCGAAGCGGGCGAAACCGCGTGGCTGAAACTGTCTCAACGGCGTGGTCGACGGGCCGTGCAGGTGGCCAGTTTCGTGGGAGTGATCCGGGCACCGGATGGGTATCAGATCGAGGTGCTGCCCAAAGTCGCCAAGGCCATCGGCGGCAGGGATGATGAGGCGCGTGAGCTGCTGATCGAAATGCTTCGCTGCCTGGGTGGTTTTCGTCATATCCAGACCGACAGTGCCAAGCTGGTGGCCACCCGCATGCCATTGCTCGAGGTGTTCATCGGTGAATTCCTGCGCGCCGTGGAGCACCTTGTCAAACGCGGCCTGCGCAGTGATTACAACCCGCAGCAAGACAACCTGTTTGCCTTGCGCGGCAAGTTGCAGATGGCAACGCACCTGCGACGCAACCTCTGTCGCCGTGATCGCTTCTTTGCAGAGTTCGACGAGTTTTCTCCTGACCGGCCAGAAAACCGTCTGTTGCACGCGGCATTACGACGCGCGCTGGCTTGGACTGCCTCGCAGACCAATCAGCAACTGGCTCGCGAGTTGTGCTTTGTGTTTGCCGAGATACCAGCATCACAGCATCCCGCAATGGACTTCCAGCGGGTTCGTCTGGATCGTGGAATGGCGCATTACGACGCGGCCCTTGCGTGGGCGCGCTTGATTCTGGACGACGAGTCGCCACTCACCGGCGCGGGCGGCCATCGTGCGCCATCCCTACTGTTCCCGATGGAGGCAGTATTCGAGGCCTTCGTTGCCAAGCACCTTGCCCGGCAACTGGGACAGGGGTTCGCACTGCGCACGCAGACTCGCAGCCTGTCACTGGTCAGGCATCTTGAGAAGGATTGGTTCCGCCTCAAACCCGATCTACTGGTGCAGGAATCGAAGGTGAATCGTTTGGTACTGGACACCAAATGGAAGCTGATTGACGGCCAGCAGGCCACGGGTTCGGAAAAGTACGGGTTGGATCAAGGGGACTTTTATCAGCTCCACGCCTACGGCCAAAACTATCTCGACGGCGATGGTGATGTGGTGTTGATCTACCCGAAGACGGATGCTTTCAGCAAGGCACTGCCGGTGTTCATATTCCCGAAATCGCCAGGGTTGCGTCTGTGGGTGCTGCCGTTCTGCTTGAAGAATAAGCGATTGCTGTTGCCGCCTTGCGGCAGTCTCGGCGCATTCCTGGCCCCGAGGCCATATCCCCAGAAAGAGTCCCAAGGACTCACCAACCAACTCCAAGTGGCGGCGCTGACATGACCGAACTCCAAGCACCAACTCCCGGCGAATTTCTACTCTACCAAACCGAGGATGGTCGGACCCGTGTCGAATGCCGATTCGTCGAGGATTCTTTGTGGCTTACGCAAGCGTTGATGGCTGAACTGTTTCAAGTCAAGGTGCCAACCATCAACGAGCACTTGAAAACCCTGTACGCCGACGGCGAAATTCAGCCCGAAGCAACCATTAGGAAATTCCTAATAGTTCGCCAGGAGGGGGCTCGTCGGGTCAGCCGGAACATCGACCATTACAACTTGGACGCAATTCTGGCGGTGGGCTACAGGGTGCGCTCCACGCGCGGTTCCCAGTTCCGCCGCTGGGCCACCGAACGCCTGAGCGAGTATCTGGTCAAGGGCTTCACCCTGGACGACGAACGCCTGAAAAATCCGCCGGTGGCTGGTTCCGGTGTACCGGATCGCTTCGATGAACTCCTGGAACGCATCCGCGACATCCGGGCCAGCGAGCGCCGGATGTACCTGCGAGTGCGTGAGATCTTCGCAATGGCGGCCGACTACTCGCCCACGCAGCCAGAAACAGCCCAGTTCTTCCGATTCATACAGAACAAACTGCACTTCGCAGTCACCGGCAAGACGGCCGCCGAACTGATCGCCGAGCGCGCTGACAGCAGCCGCCCGAACATGGGCCTGACCACCTGGAAGTCGGCCAGCGTGCAGAAGGCCGACGTGACCGTGGCCAAGAACTATCTGCATGAGCCTGAGATTGGCGAACTCAATCGCATCGTGACAATGTGGCTGGACTTCGCTGAGGATCAGGCGCGTCGCCGCAAAGAGGTCTTCCTGAAAGACTGGACAGAGAAACTGGATGCCTTCCTGAAATTCAACGACCGCGATGTTCTGGAAGGTGCGGGTCGAGTAAGCAAGAAGCGGGCAGACACCCTTGCAGAAGTGCAATATGAGCAGTTCGCAGCCCAGCGGCGGGCATTGCTTGAAGCCGAGGGGGCTGAATCCAACGTGCGCGCCCTGGAAGAAGCTGCCAAGGCGTTGCCCAAGCCGAAAAGGGAATGAATTTTTGATGGCCGCAGATAGAACCCCAAAGGACCTTCTGGCATTGGCTCAACGGTTTACCGAACTGCGTGCTCAGGCCCGCGAACTCGGTCTATTCACCGACGACCGGGAATTACTGACCTGTGCGTCATGTGGGCTAATGGAGGATGTCACGTCGGATGGGTTCTTGATCACACATGACTTTGAATCTCTGGAAATCAGCGACAGCGGGCTGCACTTCACCGAACGGCAAGACGGGCATTTCTCTTGCCCGCGATGCGGTGCCGACGTCGTGGCGGCTGAAAATGAAGTCCTGGGCGCGCTCATCCTGCACGGCGAAGAACAGGTCGCAGAAGGCAAGGTCACGCCGGTTGGTGAGGTTGCCATTTTCCGATTTGCTGATGTCGATTGCCATCGCTAACTGGAAGAAGGATGCGCGTCAGCAGATCGACGATTTGGTGGACAAGGTCAGGTTTGGCTCTGATATGGAGTTCTCGATTGATCGTGACTGGATATTGAAGGCGGCACTGGCGTTGACGGATGCCGACATCCGCTTCAAGGTCGAAAACTTCGCCGGTGCGCAGGTTGCCCGAATTGAGAGTGAATGGGATGAGATCAGCGCCTGCATCTTGGAAACGTTCCGATTGATCCGGTCGTTTGGTCTCAACGATGCATCTCTACGTGCAAAGAACGCAGCCATTCCTATTGCTTACTACCTGTATCACAAAGGTCGCGATACCTCCGCTGGCAAGAATGGGGTGTTCTCAAGCATCAACAAGCAAGCGTTTCACATCCAAGATCGAAAACTGATCCGGCAGTGGTTGCACATGTCATTGCTCAAGGGCGTGTTCGGCGGCCAAGGTGATACCCTGCTGACAAACTTGCGCAAGATTATCAAAGCCAATATGTCGGCAGAGTCATTCCCGCTGACGAAGATCATCGAAGACTACCGAGGGCATAGCAAGGATCTGCTTTTCGATGATGACTTCATCAGCCGATTGCTCAAAACTCAGAAAGATGATGCGTCCTGCTTCTCGATCTTGGCACTGCTCATGCCGAACCTTGACTACACACGGGCACTGCAGAAAGACCATATCCATCCAGCAGCATCTTTCAGCCAGCCAAGACAAGCTGTCTCAGTGCGAATTCTTGAAAGGAAAGCCGGAGGCCCTGGAGTTTTTTCAGAACCGCGAAAACTGGAACAGCATCGTGAACCTCCACCTCCTGGATGAGTCCAGAAACAAATCGAAGCAAGACCGGGCATTTGCTGATTGGCTCAAGGAGCAAGAGGGCCTCAGCCTTGACGGACTACTGATCCCCGCAGACGCACCACTTGATTTTGCGTCGTTCAGAACTTTCGTTGAAAAGCGATCCCTGCACCTCTCCAACATCTTCAAAGAATTGGGCAAACCCTGACACTCTGCGGACGCGGGTTAAATTCCGTAAATTGGAATCGAACTGGTGGCCGGTTTCCTGCACGCGGCAGATGCCAACTGCTGGTCGGAACTGGTAGGATTGCGGGCAACAGGGGCTGGATTCCGCACCTTTCCGCAGGAGTTCGAAGCGGTTGTAAGGCGCTGAGTTACTGAGGTTTGGCGCAGGGTTCCACCCCACCTGTTCCCTGACAAGTTCGTACCAGCGCTTGGCTGGTACTGGCGTTTCTGCCGGAACATCGGCTTCTTCGACGACCGCCGCAGCGGCCTTGCCCGGCACGCTGTTCGCCATCTCCCACTCCAGAATCGCCGGCAGCGAGAAGCGCAGGTTTCCAACCAGCATCAGGTGCGGCACGCGCTTGCTGCTGCGTTCGGCCTGATCGCGGAACAGATGGATCGGCAACGATGCGGCTTCCGCAATTTCCTTGGCGGTAAGGTAATGGCTTTCCTCGGCGTCGGCCCCATCCACGATCTCCACCTCGGCCGGCTTGAACTCCCGGTTGATGCCGAGCAGGGTCATCAGATGCTGCGCGCTGCGCCGCTCGAATTCCAGGATGTCGGCTTCGTGGTAACGGACGTGGCGGAACAGCTTGTACCAAACCGGTCCTTCGTTATCGGACCGCCAGCGCCGCAGTGTCTTGAGGCTGACCTTCCAGCGGGCGGCCAGGTGCTTTTCGGTCATCACGGGGTAGTGCATCTTTTCTTCTCCGGAACAGATGACCCCATGACAACGCTATTCGCCGACGAAGCCAAGCGCAGCGCTCGGGGCAGTTCCACGTCATCAGGCTCGGGCGGCAGCGGCTGATCGAGATCGACTTCGACGCCTGCGACAAGAGTCTGGAGCCGCTCGATCAAGGCTGCATCAACGGGCACGAGCCTCTCAGGATGCTCCGCGATCTCGTGACCCAGTGCGTCGAACATCACCTGCTCATATGGACCGTTGTCAATGCTGTCCTCCCTGATGTTCCTGCAACTCGTTCATGCTTTCGCGCTGCTCAGGCGCAGCATCAAGGTCATGGGATCGGCCGGCGAAATCTCGAAGCCGTAGTGCTCGTAGAACGACTTGGCACGGTCATGGAGGGAATGAACCAGCAGTGCCCGCACTCCCGTGTTCTGCGATACGACCAGCGCCCGGTTGACGGCGT
>JAKBFV010000037.1 GCA_021833365.1 Pseudomonadota bacterium
GCTGCACCGGCGCTTCACCGTAATTGCTGGTATGGCCACCGAAAGGACGCTGGTAGATCGTACCATCGGCATTGCGATCGAAAGGCATGCCCATGTGTTCGAGCTCATAGACGACCTTGGGCGCCTCACGACACATGAATTCAATGGCGTCCTGATCACCCAGCCAGTCCGAGCCTTTGACCGTATCGAAGAAATGGTAATGCCAGTTGTCTTCACTCATGTTGCCGAGCGAAGCGCCGATACCACCTTGCGCCGCCACGGTATGTGAGCGTGTCGGGAAGACCTTGGTGAGAACGGCGACTTTCAAACCGGCTTGTGCCAATTGCAAGGACGCGCGCATACCGGCGCCACCGCCACCGACGATGACGGCATCAAATGTATGGACAGGAATATTCGCCATGAATCACAACCCCCAGAGAATCTGGATGCCCCAGACCACTTCAACGAAAAGAGCCAGCGCGAAGAGCACCTCGAGCGCCCAGCGCATCACATCGGCCAAGGGGCCCATATGGCGCGCTGTGACGTAGTCGGTCAGTACCGTCCACATACCGACCCAGGCATGGGCGGCGAGCGCGAACAAAGCAAGCAAGGAAAAGATGCGCATCGGCGTCGCCATCATCAGGCCATGCCAGGCGGCATAATCGGGATGACCGACCCAAATCGCCAGCATGACCAGAAAATAGGCGGCGAGAATGACGGCACTCAGCCGTTGAGCGATCCAGTCAGAGAGACCTGACCGACTATAACTCGTTGCACTGCCACTCATAGCACCACCCACCAGAAGCTAAGAAGAATGAAAAGAGCTGCCAACAGCACCGTCAGCACCGACAGAACACGCGCCGCCTCGAGGCTTTCACCGATACCGAGATCAGCCAGCAGATGCTTGCACCCGGCACAAAAATGATAAATGAGGCCAGCGAGAGCAATGAAGACGAGAAGGCGCCAAACGATGCTGGCGGCGAAACATTGTGCGACCGCCTGAAAGGATGCCGGCGATGCCAAGGTCACCTGGAGAAGATAAAGAAACACCGGGATCAGCAGAAAAACCAGGATACCGGAAAGGCGATGCAGGATCGATACGATGGCCACCGGATTTTTGAGGTTGACTGCGAGCACCTGGCCTAGATCGAGGTTGACGGGTCTATTGCTCTTCACGACCAATTTCCTATATGAGCCCAGAGGGCGTGCTGCGGGATGACTGAAGCAGAATCCTGACAGAACCCGACACGACGATAGAACTGCGTGGGCATGAAGGGCCGCTGTACAAGGTGCGACGAGTATAATCTTGCCCTGCACAGAATACAAACCACCCCTGGCGGCCGTCATGAAGTTTTGTTCACCGACATTGACTCAGGACAAATCAGCCCTGCCGGTGTCTTGGCGAAGCCCCGATCTCACCCCTATAATGACCGCACATCCAGCGCATGAGCGCATGGGTGTACTTCCATCCTTATATACGACCGGACAGGCGCCGTCATGGTGGCGCCTGTCCGGTTTGGCGCAGAAGACGAGGAGAGATTCATGTCCGGTAGCAAAACGGCCACGCTGACCATCGATGGCCAGACCATCAATCTGCCGATTCAATCCGGCACCCTGGGTCCGGATGTGATCGACGTCAAAGACGTATTGGCCAAGGGGTACTTCACCTTTGATCCGGGCTTCGTCGCGACCGCCTCCTGCGAATCGAAGATCACCTACATCGATGGCGACCAGGGCATCCTGTTGCACCGCGGCTACCCCATCGAGCAGTTGGCGACGCAATCCTCCTACGCGGAAGTCTGCTACCTGCTGCTCAATGGCGAACTACCCAGCGCCAGCCAGCTGCAAGAGTTCAGCGAGCGGGTCAGCAACCACACCATGGTGCATGAGCAGCTGCAGTTCTTCTACCGTGGCTTCCGCCGTGACGCTCACCCGATGGCGGTCATGTGTGGCGTCATCGGTGCCCTCTCGGCCTTCTACCATGACTCGCTCGACATCAAGAACCCTGAACATCGCAACATCTCGGCCATTCGCCTGATCGCCAAGATGCCGACCATCGCCGCCATGTGCTACAAGTACTCGGTCGGCCAGCCTTTCATCTACCCGCGCAATGACCTCGACTATGCGTCCAATTTCCTGCATATGATGTTCAGCACCCCCTGCGCCGAGACCGAAGTCAATCCGGTACTGGCACGGGCGATGGATCGCATCTTCATCCTGCACGCCGATCACGAGCAGAATGCCTCGACATCGACGGTGCGCATGGCCGGCTCGACCGACGCCAACCCCTTCGCCTGTATCGCTGCTGGCATCGCCGCCCTCTGGGGCCCGTCGCACGGCGGCGCCAATGAGGCGGTGCTGCGTATGCTTGGCGAGATCGGCAGCGCCGACCGTGTCGAAGACTTCGTCCGTCGCGTCAAGGACAAGAGCGACAGCACCAAGCTCATGGGCTTTGGTCATCGCGTCTACAAAAACTTCGACCCGCGCGCCAAGGTCATGAAGCAGACCTGCGATGAGGTGCTCAATGCCCTCGGCATCCATGATCCGCAACTGGAACTGGCGATGAAGCTGGAAGAGATCGCGCTCAAGGACGACTACTTCGTCTCGCGCAAGCTCTACCCCAATGTCGACTTCTACTCCGGCATCATCCTCAAGGCGATCGGCATCCCGATGAGCATGTTCACCGTCATCTTTGCCCTCGGCCGTACTCCTGGCTGGATCGCGCACTGGCAGGAAATGATCGCCAACCCCTACAAGATCGCCCGTCCGCGTCAGCTCTATACCGGCGCGACGCAGCGTGACTATGTGCGCGTCGATCAGCGCTGAGACGAGCACCGTGTGACACCACCGACGGGGCCTGATGGCCCCGTCGTCACATCAGAAGCTTGTCGCCAGCAGCCACGCCACCTATGATCGAGGCAGATCCCAGCGAGCACACCGACATGTCGTCAGCCCCTTCTGCCCCTGTGCGCGACATCGCCTTCATCGGCTTAGGCACGATGGGCGGCCCCATGGCGGGCCATCTCTGGCGTGCCGGCCACAGGCTTTGCGTCTATAACCGCCATCCGCAACGACGCATCGCCTGGCAGCAGGCGCACCCGGGCAGCCGCGTCGCCGACTCGCCGGCCGCTGCGGCAGCAGGTGCCGAGATCGTCTGCCTGTGCGTCGGTGACGACCAGGCCGTCGAGGAGGTGCTTTTTTCAGGCAACGGAGCCAGCTCCACCCTCGCCGCCGGCGCCATCGTCATCGACCACAGCACCCTTTCAGCTCAGCAGGCGCGCCGCTGCCATGCCCGTCTCGCCGAACGCGGTATCGCTTACCTCGATGCCCCGGTCAGCGGCGGCGAGCCGGGAGCACGCGCCGGCACACTCACCCTGATGGCTGGCGGCAACCTCGATGCCTGGCGGCGGGCGGAACCGATCCTCACCTGCTATGCCCGCCACCGCCATCACATGGGCGACAGCGGCAGCGGCCAGATGACCAAGATGGTCAATCAGATCTGCGTCGCCGGTCTGCTGCAATCTTTGGCCGAAGCGATCCATTTTGCTGCAGCAGCGGGCCTCGATCATGACGCCGTCTTCGCCGCCATCACTCAGGGTGCCGCCAGTTCCTGGCAGATGCAGCACCGCCATGACAGCATGCACCGTGGTGACTATGCACACGGTTTCGCCGTCGATTGGCTGCGCAAGGATCTCGGCCTGTGCCTGGATGAAGCGCGCCGTAGCGGCGCGACCCTGCCGGTGACCGCCCTGGTCGATCAGTTTCTCGCCGATCTGCAGAACCGCGGCCACGGACGCTCGGATATGTCCAGCCTGCTCACCCGCCTACAACGAGGAAACACGCCATGAGCTATCATTTTTCGACCTATCTCGACGCTTCCTGGGAACATGCGCAGGAGCGCGTGCGCGCTGCCCTGCAAAACGCCGGCTTTGGCATCGTCAGCGAGATCGATGTGACGCAGACCCTGCGCAAAAAACTCGGCGTCGACTTCCGCCCCTACCTCATCCTCGGCGCCTGTCAGCCGCAGTACGCGCAGCGCGCCATCCTCGCTGAACCACACATCGGCACCCTGCTGCCCTGCAATGTCCTCCTGCAGCAGGGCGACGATGGGCGCATCGAGGTCAGTGCCATCGACCCCATCGTCTCCATGCAGGCGGTCGCCAATCCCGCTCTCGCTGATCTGGCGCAAGAGGTGCGCGAAAAGCTGCGGCAAGTCATCGCCGCCCTGTCGTAGCAGGGCAGCGATACGTTCTCAGCGTTCGATGACCGCCACCACGCCCTGCCCGCCGGCGGCGCAGATGGAGATCAGGCCGCGTCCCTGACCGCGCTCATGCAACATCTTGGCGAGCGTACCGAGGATACGACCACCGGTAGCGGCAAAAGGATGGCCGGCTGCCAGCGAAGATCCGTGCACATTGAGCTTGCTGCGATCGATGGCACCGAGCGGCTTGGCCAAGCCGAGACGCTCACGGCAGAACTTCTCATCTTCCCAGGCTTTCAGGGTACACAGGACCTGGGCGGCGAAGGCTTCATGAATTTCATAGTAATCGAAATCCTGCAGGCTCCAGCCATGCCGCGTCAGCATACGCGGTACGGCATAGGCCGGGGCCATGAGCAAGCCTTCCTTCTTTTCGACGAAATCGACCGCTGCCGTCTCGGCACCGACAAACCAGGCGAGAACCGGCAGACCGTGCGCCTTTGCCCACGCTTCGCTGGCCAGCAAGACGCAGGAAGCGCCATCGGTCAGCGGCGTGGAATTGGCGGCGGTCATGGTGGCGTCGGTACTTTCGCCAAAACAGGGCTTGAGCGTCGCCAGCTTTTCCATGGAAGAGTCCGGGCGCAGATTCTGGTCGCGCTGCAGGCCACGGAAAGGCGTCATCAGGTCCTTGAAAAAACCGGACTCGTAGGCAGCCGCCAAATTCCGATGGCTGGCGACGGCCAGGGCATCTTGTTCCTGGCGCGGGATACGCCATTCGCTCGCCATGAGGGCACAGTGATCGCCCATGGACAGGCCGGTGCGCGGCTCACCATTGCGTGGAATCTCCGGCGCCAGCATGGCCGGTCGCAGACGTGCCACAACTTTCAGACGATCCTGCAGGGTCTTGGCGCGATTGATCTCGAGCAGCAGCTTGCGCAGGCGGTCATTGACCGCCAAGGGCGCATCCGAGGTGGTGTCGACCCCTCCGGCGATGCCTACTTCGATCTGGCCAAGGGCGATTTTGTTGGCGACCAGAATGGCGGCTTCCAACCCGGTGCCACAGGCCTGCTGGATATCGTAGGCCGGTGTCTCCGGTGCCAGGGTCGTCGAGAGCACGGTCTCACGGGTGAGATTGAAATCGCGCGCATGCTTGAGCACGGCACCGGCGACGACCTCTCCGAGACGTTGCCCTTGCAGACCAGCGCGCTCGATCAGTCCCTGCAGGGCAGCCGTCAGCATGTCCTGATTAGAAGCCTCGGCATAGACGCCATTGGAACGGGCGAAGGGGATACGATTGGCCGCGACAATGGCCACTTTACGCACATTAAGAGTCATCAGAAGCCTCCTTCAGGCATGATCGATGATCGGGATCCGGCATCAGAGCGGCATCATGCCGATCGACGATGGCCGCGACATTGGCAGGAGTGACCCGCATCCTACCCGATGTGGGTCAAGCAATCTTCACGCATTTGATGCAAAATTCAAGCATCAGCGAAGGCCCGATGCTCTCCATCGCGGCACTTCATCCATAGACTGTTAGGGAGACCGTCGCGATGAATGATCACTATCTGGCTTTTGCCAATTCCGCTCTTGGACGCGCCCTCGTCGAAGGCCTCGGCCTGCCGCGTCCACCCGTGCTCGAGCGCTATAGCGCCGGCCAACCCGCCTTTTCAGTGGGTGATAGTCTGATCGGCATGGCGCCGGGCGGGCGTCTCTGTGAACAGGCCGGCCACATCCTGGCGGCACAGAATCAGACCGTCTGGATCCTCGACCAGGATCCGGCACGTGCGGCCATCGCCACCTGCGAATTGCAGGCACAGATCCTGCGCACGGAGAGCATGGAAGGCACGCGCCTCAAAACCGTGGTCTTTGACGCCAGCGGCATCACCGATAGCGCTCAGCTTCAGGAACTGCACCGTTTCTTCCACCCGATCATCCGGCAGATCGCCGAATGCGGCCGCATCGTCATCCTCGGTCAGATCCCGGAGCAGCTCGACGCTGCTGCAGCGCGTACCGCGCAGCGCGCCCTCGAAGGATTCACCCGCTCGCTCGGCAAGGAAATCCGCAAAGGCGCGACGGCGCAACTGATCTATGTCGGTATCGGCGCCGAGAAGCAGATGGAGTCGTCGCTGCGCTTTTTCCTGTCACCGAAATCCGCTTACGTCTCCGGCCAGGTGGTGCGCATCCACGCCAGCAACCATCTTGCCGCCGTCGACTGGCGGACGCCGCTGGCCGGCAAGGTCGCCCTGGTCACCGGCGCCTCACGCGGCATCGGTGAAGCCATCGCCCGCACCCTGGCGCGCGACGGCGCGCACGTCATCTGCCTCGACGTGCCGCAGGCCGAGAAAGAATTGCGTGCCGTGGCAGAGTCCCTGCGCGGCTCAGTGATGATGCTCAATATCAGCGACGCGAAGGCGGCGCAGCAGATCGTCAGCGAGGTCATGACCCGGCATCAGGGTCTCGACATCATCGTCCACAATGCCGGTATCACCCGTGACAAGACGCTCGGCCGGATGAGTACTGATCTGTGGAATATGGTCATCGACGTCAACCTCGCCAGCGCCGAGAGGATCAATGACGCCCTGATCGCCGCTACAGCCTTACGCCACAATGGCCGCATCATCTGCGTCTCGTCGATCAGTGGCATCGCCGGCAATCTCGGTCAGACCAATTACGCGACCTCGAAAGCCGGCGTCATCGGCATGGTGCAGAGTCATGCCCAAGCCTACGCCGACCAGGGCATCACCATCAATGCCGTCGCCCCCGGCTTCATCGAAACAGCGATGACTGCTGCCATTCCCTTCGCCATCCGTGAAGCGGGGCGGCGCATGAATTCGATGTCGCAAGGCGGCCTACCGGTGGATGTTGCTGAGACCATCGCCTGGTTCGCCAGTCCGGCGTCGGGCGGCCTGCAGGGCAACATCGTGCGTGTTTGCGGCCAGAGCCTGTTGGGAGCCTGAACATGCTGATCGAAGAGCTCTCCAGTCAGCCGCAGGTTCTCACTCTCTATCCGCGCGCCCTGATCAACAGCCTGCTGCCGCGCAAGCGGCAGAGTCTGCCGCGCGATGGACTGCGCCTCGCCGGCATACGCCCGCAGGCCGAGCATCTCGAGCGCTACCGTCGCGTCTGCGGCTTCCAGGATCCGCGCTATCTGCCCGTCACCTACCCGCATATGCTCGCTTTTCCCCTGCATATGGCACTGATGACACAGCACGATTTCCCCTACCCCCTGCTCGGACTCGTGCACATCGCCAATCGCATCGAGCAATATCGTCCCCTACCGACGCAGCAGGGTATCGACATCGAATGCTACTTCGGCGAAGAGCAGGAGCATGAGAAAGGTCGCGTATTCAGCATCGTGACGCAGGCCCATATCGATGGCGAGAAGTTCTGGGAAAGCCAGAGCAGCATGCTACACCGCTGCAAGAGCAACCTAGCTGCCAGCGAACGCAAAGCGCCGCTGCCGCCACCAACGAGCAGCGCGACCTGGTCACTCGATGAAGGCCTGGGGCGGCGCTATGCCCGCGTCTCTGGTGACTACAACCCTATTCATCTGCACGCACTCAGCGCCCGCCTCTTCGGCTTCGATCGCGCCATCGCCCATGGTATGTGGAGCAAGGCGCGTTGCCTGGCCGCACTCGCCGATGAACTGGCGCCGGCTTACAGCGTCGATGTGCAGTTCAAGCTGCCCATTCTCTTGCCGGCTAGTGTCGATTTCAGTCATCACCGGCAAGGACTGGGACTGGAGTTCGCCCTGCATGACCACGCCACCGGCAGACCCCATCTCAGTGCGCAAGTCCACTTCCAGTGAGTTCCGCAAGCTCCTCCGGCGTCACTTGGTAAAGACGCTCGAGGAGCTGGGCGTCATCGAGCAGGGTGACATCACCACAGGCCAGTTGCCGTCCTGCTGCCAACATCAGCACCGCCGACGCCAGGCGCCGAGCTGGCGCCAGAGCATGACTGCTGAACATCACCGCACCACCGGCTCGACAGTAAGCACGGATATGGCGAGCGAGATCGACCTGAGCGCGCATATCGAGGTGATTGAAAGGCTCATCGAGCAGCCACAGGCCGGCACGCGCTTCGATCTGAGCCCAGCTGCGCGCCAGTTCGAGGCGCTGCAACTGTCCGCCCGACAGCTCACTCAACCGACATGACAAGAGCGCCTCGAGTCCCCAGGCCCGGGCGCACACCGGCACCGCCGTGCTCACCAGGGCGAGAACGTCGCGCACGCGCAGACCCGGCGCCACTTCGATATGCTGGCGCGCCAGTGATCGCCACAGGGCCCTGGTGCGCCAATCGTTCAGCACTGGCTGCCAGCGTGGCGGCGTCCCGACAAAGCGCAACTCCGGTTCGGCATCGGCGAGGGCAAGCAGCAAGCTGCTCTTGCCGCTGCCATTCTCACCCAGCAGCGCCCAGCACTGTCCAGCTTCGATCTTCACCTCCAGCCCATCCAGGAGCTGGCGCCCGCGCCGCCATAAACTACTTGCGTGCAAATGCAGTCTCATCGCTGCACCGCAGGCTGACCGATGAGCAGCCACAAAAAGACCGGTGCCCCGAGCAGAGAACTGATGACTCCCACCGGCACTTCGGCCGGCGCCACCAGCAGCCGCGCCAGAATATCAGCGAACAAGGCCACCACGGCACCGACGCTGACGCTCCATGGCAACCAGCGCGCATGCCCCCCCGGCAAACTCCAGCGCACCAGCGCCGGCGCCATCATGCCGATGAAACCGACCACCCCAGCCTGACTGACCAGAGCCGCCGTCAGCACCGCCGCCAGGACGATGAGCTGACGCTGCACGGCGGCGCTGTCGATGCCGGCGCTACGCGCCACCTGTGTTCCAAGGAGCAGCCAGTCGAGAGCACGGTGCTGCCGCCAGACCAGGGCATAGGCGAGCAGAACCAGAACGAGCAAGACCAGAGCGGCGGCACCATGCGCTTCCGCGAAGCTGCCCTGCAGCCAGCCCCAGGCGCCGGCCAGACGATCGGCCGGCAGCGCCGACAGCAGAAGCTGCAAGCCGGCCCCGAGCACGGCATTGAGGGCTAGCCCCATGAGCAAGACCGCCGCCAGCGAGGAGCGTCGCCGCCAGCTGAGCAGGAGCAAAAACAGCACCAGGAGGGCAGCACCACCTCCCGCCAGGGGCAGCCATGCGATGGGAGCGCCGAGCAGCAGCATGAGCAGGCCGCCGAGACAGGTCGCGGGCGCGACACCGAGCAGACCGGCATCGACGAGAGGATTACGGAACAAACTCTGCAGGAGCAGGCCGCTCAAGGCCAGGCCGGCGCCTTCAGCCAGGGCCAGCAGGGTGCGCGCCACACGCAGATGCATGAGCGGACCGTCATCATGCCAGGCGAGAGGGCCGGCCGGCCCGGTCTGTACCGACCACGCCGACATCGCCATGAGGATGAACAGCACCAGAAGTCCACGCCAGTTTTTGCGCAATGCTCCACCCTCCCCCTGCAGACCTGCGATACTACACCAAGATGGAGATGAGACCGCTCATGCTACAAGGCTACTTGCATACCGATTTTCGCCCACTGGCACAACTCCTGGAAAGACAGATCCGCAGCCATGGCGGCGGTGCCGCTCTTTGCGTTTACCACCGCGGTGAAAAGGTCGTCGATCTTTGGGGTGGCGTTGCTACCCAGCAGGGCGCCCCCTGGCAGGCGTCAACACTGGCCCTGTCCTACTCCACCGGCAAGGGTGTTCTCGCCCTGCTCATCCACCGCCTCGTCGATGCCGGTTTGCTGCACTACGATGATCCCGTCTGCCACTACTGGCCAGAATTTGCCGCCAACGGCAAAGCCACGGTCACCTTGCGCCACCTTCTCTGCCATGAAGCCGGCCTGTACAACATCCGCGCGGTCACTGCGGATGCCCACGACATGCTCGATTGGCCGACCATGGTACAGCGTCTGGCGGCGGCACAACCAGAACATCCACCTGGACAAACCTGGGGCTACCACGCCCTGACCCTCGGCTGGCTGCTCGGCCACCTCGCCGAACGCGTCACCGGGCGCACGCTCGCCGCTGCACTGGACGAATGGGTGGCGACGCCCCTCACCCTCGATGGCTGCTACTTCGGGCTACCCGACCATGAACAGCAGCGGTGCGCCGACCTGCTCAAGCTCCCCCGTCGACCCCGCCCACCGGCCTCACCCTGGCGCAACTGGTGGCATACAGCCCAAAAACGCAGCATGCATGGCCTGCACCAGATGATCGGCTTTCCGACGGAATCGATCGCTGACGGTCTCGAGCCGCATGGCATCCAACACTTCGACTTCAACAGCGAAGCGGTCCGGCGCGCCTGTATTCCCGCCGCCAACGGCATCTTCACGGCGCGTTCTCTGGCGCGTGTCTATGCCCTCTTCGCCGAAGGCGGCAGCTGGCGCGGCGAGACCTTGCTACAGCCCCGCATCATCGAGCAGATCGAGCGCATCCAGCAGCGCAGCATGGGCCGGGTCATCGCCCTGCCCCTGCACTGGCGCCTCGGCTACCACCGCGTCTTCAGCATCGGCCGCCAGCCTGCTGATGCCTATGGGCACTTCGGGTTTGGCGGTAGCGGCGCCTGGGCCGATCCATCGCGACGGCTGAGCCTGGCGCTGACGGTCAACCGCGGCAGCGGCACGCCCATGGGCGATCTGCGCTTACCGCGCCTCAATGCCTGCGTCCTGAAAATCGTCGACCAGCGCGCTTAAACGGACGCTTGGCCCGCTATTTGCTTTTTTTATGAGGTCCATCCCCCAGCGTCAGGAAACCATCATGAAATCAGCACCCGCTTCACACTGCCTCGCCCAGCTCCAGGAACAAAGCCGTCGCTGCGCCGATGAGCCGTGGCTACAGGCTTTTCAGCACGCCATCCGCGACACCGTGCGGCCCGGCGACCAAGTCGTCGAACTCGGCGCCAGTGGCCTCTTGTCCTTGTGGGCTGCGCAATGCGGCGCCCAGGTCACCTGCATCGATCCGCACGGCGAGAATCTGGCGCGCGCGCGTGCCCTCGTCCAGTCCTCACCGGCACAGGAAAATATCCGCTGGGTACAGGCTGACTATCGCGATGACGTCGTCACCGAAGCCGTCGACATCGTCCTCTGTGAGCACCTGCATCCCGCCCTCGTCGAGGCACCACAGATCGCACTCGCCGATGACTTCCGTCAGCGTCATGAACAGCGCTTCGGACGTACCCCACGCTTCCTGCCCGACACCAGCCTGCTCGCTGTGCAACCGGTGGAACAGGACTATGATTTTTATGGCTGCAACATCGCGCAAGCGCTCTATCAGCAGACCGAGATCCAACAGACCCGCACCACCGGTCTCGGCGATCCAGCCATCTACCACATCGTCGAATATCACCTGCCGGCTTCGCGCCTGATGCGCGCCGACTTCGTCTTTGCCGCCCAGGCCGACGGCCGTCTCAATGCCTTGCGCTTCATCAGCAAGCATCTGCTCGCCATCGACGCCGCCGAACAGCGCTCCATCGACTGGCACAGCCCCTATCTCGTCCTGCCCCTGCCCACCCCCATCTCTCTGCAGGCCGGTGATCGTCTGCGTCTGCGTTTCGCCTATCTCGCCGGCGCCCCCCTGCCCTTCCTGAGCGAGTCGCTATGGGTTGAAAAACTACCCCAAGCCAACCTCCAGCCGCTGCTCGGCGGGACACCGGTCGCCAGTGACCCGCGACGAGCGCAAGCTTAAGTTCAGGCCACCTCGATATCCTCACCCTGATCCTGGCGACGCCGCCAGGACCAGGTCCATGGCTGCAAGGCCGAGGTCATGATCAGAACCAGGGCGAGCACCTGCCCGCCACTCGGCTTTTCAGCGAGCAGGGGAATGGCAAGGAGCGCAGCCAGTCCCGGCACCAGAGCCATGCACATACCGACACGCACCGCACCGAGAACGCTGACGGCGCGGGTGTACAGGATCATCGCCACGATCACCACCAGACAGCCCTGATACCCCGCCTGCAGGAGGATGGCCGACCAGGCGGCTGCATGCAGATGGTGCGGCAGGAACAGGATATAGATCGGCAAATAGAGAAGCGCCGACAAACTGGCGACGCCGGTGGTCGCCTGCCAGGGCGGGATCTGCCAGAGCCGCAACAGCACGGTATAGATCGACCAGCTCAGCGAGGCCGACAGGTAGAGCAGGTCGCCCGCCGCCAGCGGCGTGCCCGCCCGCCACAGGCTGTAGATCATACAGGCGAGGCCGAGCGCCGCCAGGGCCAGGCTGATGCGGCGATGCGGGTCCGGGCGTTCTGACAGGAAGAGAAAAGCCACCACGCTGGTCAAAAATGGCATCATCCCAGGCAGCAGAACCGCCGCATGCGTCGCCGGAGCGCGCGCGAAGGCGGCGTAGACGAGCAGGGAGTAGCCGAGGCCGCCGGTCAGGGCGAGGGCGAACATGCGCCACTGCCACAGGCTATGGCGCCAGGACCAGATCGCCGGTAGGAGGAGACAGGTGGCGGTGCCAAAGCGCAAGGCGGTGACATCCCAGAAGCTGAGTACACTGCGTCCGGCCAAGCGTGACACCATGATGAAGCCCGACCAGATGAGTATGGTCAGCGCCACTTGCAGATAAGCTTTGCGTTTCGCTTCCATCATCTTTCCTCTGTAGGGTATATGGCTGATGCCTATGACCCAAAACTTTACCGTGCAAGGCGCGCCGAGGCCGGCCCTTCAACACCACAAGCCCACCACAAGCCCCAGGCGATGGCGCTGACGCAGGCCGCCATGACGAAAGTCAGAGACTCGCCGAGCCCCCACATCCAGCCGGCCAAGGCCGCCCCCAGGACGCCACCGAGACCAAATCCGCTGGCACTGAACAGCGCTTGTCCCAGACCCTGCGATCCAGCGGCAAAGTGCTGGTGTACATAGCGTATACCGGCCAGGTGAAATCCGGCAAAACTTGCTGCATGCAGCAACTGCGCGATCAGCAATAAGGAAGCCCATGGCTGCGCCACGGCGATGAGCAGCCAGCGCCCGAGACTGAGACCGAGACACCAGTTGAACAGACGCCGATCACTGATGGCGACGATATATCTCGGCAGAAAGGCGAACAGCAGGGTCTCAGCAGCAACGGCCAGGGCCCAGGCGAAACCGATGAAGGGTAAGCCATGCCCACGATCCTGCAGATACAGGGAATAGAATGTGTAATAAGCGCCATGCGCCGTCTGCTGCAGGACATTGACGGCAAAGAATACCGAAAGCGCGTGATTCCAGGCTGGGCGCGTTGACGACCGTCGCGGCGTGATGACGCCTGAAACCTCGGGGATTTGCCGGCAAAGCAAGTACAAAGCCACGCACAGAGCACACAAGGCCCATGGCAACAAGGCCATGTGCTGGACCATGCTCATGCCCCAGAGCAGGCTGGTGAGCATGAAAGCGAGCGAACCGTAGAGACGCACGTGGCCATAACGATGATGCTGGCGGCCGAGCCAGTGCAGAGCGACGACCTCGAACTGGGCGAGCATGGCGTTCTGAAAAAAATTGAACAGCACCATGAGCAAGAGCAGCAGTGGTGATCGCGGCAACAGCGACCAGGCCGCCGCACTCATCGCCGCGGCGAGTGCGGCGGCACGCACACTGTGCAGATAGCGACCATGACGATCGGCCCACCAGGCCCAGAGATTCGGCGCCAGGATACGGGTCATGGCGGCGGCCATGACCATCCACGACAAATGCACAGCACTGAGTCCCCACTGCGCCAGATAGAGCGGCCAATACGGCATCATCAGACCGATGATGGCAAAATAAAAAGCGTAGAAAAGGCCCAGACGATACCAGGGAGGCGCTGCCCTCATGCGGTGAGCGGCGCCGCCGGAGGAATGGGCGGTAGCGGCCGCTCGACATCGGCATTCTGGGCGCGATCACGCAACAGGTGATCCATGAGGACGATGGCCAGCATCGCTTCGGCGATGGGCGCAGCGCGAACACCGACGCAAGGATCATGACGTCCCTTGGTCACCACCTCGACCACTTGCCCGCGTTCATCGATGCTGCGCCCCGGCGTGATGATGCTGGAGGTCGGCTTGAGGGCGATACGCACGATGATGTCCTGGCCACTGGAGATGCCGCCGAGAACCCCGCCGGCGTGATTGGCGGTGAAGCCTTGCGGCGTCATCTCATCGCGATGCAGATGACCACGCTGGTCGACGACATCGAAACCATCGCCGATGGCGACCGCCTTGACCGCATTGATACTCATCATGGCGTGCGCGATGTCGGCATCGAGACGATCGAAGACCGGTTCGCCGAGACCGACCGGCACACCGCTCGCGACGACGCGCAGCAAAGCCCCGCAACTGCTGCCTTCACGGCGCAGCTCATCGATGAGCGCTGCCATCGCCGGTACGGCGGTGGCATCACCACAGAAAAAAGGATTGCGTCCCACTTCGTCCCAATCGAGATGGGTGGCGCGCACCGGCCCCATCTGCTCGAGGTGGGCGCGCACACGCACCCCGGCCTTCTCCAGCAGATACTTCTTGGCGATGCCGCCGGCCGCCACCCGCATCGCCGTTTCGCGCGCGGAAGAGCGACCACCGCCGCGGTAATCACGGCGGCCATACTTCTGTGTATAGGTGTAGTCGGCGTGCCCAGGACGAAAAGTCTGGGCGATCGCCTGATAGTCCTTGGACTTCTGATCGGTGTTGCGGATCAGGAGGCCGATCGGTGTGCCGGTGGTGTAGCCCTGAAAAACACCGGAGAGGATCTCGACGACATCATCCTCGCGACGCTGTGTGGTGAAGGAGGACTGCCCGGGCTTGCGCCGATCGAGATCGACCTGCAGGTCGGCGGCACTCAGGGCCAGTCCCGGCGGACAGCCATCGACGATGGCGCCGAGTGCCGCACCATGTGACTCACCAAAGGTCGTGACACGAAAGAGCTCACCCACACTATTGCCGGCCATACCGCGTCCTCTTCAAGCTTGCACGGCGCGCATCAGAACGTCGTCATACTGCACGAGCTGCTCACGCCTGACGACCAGAACTCCCTCACCACCGCGCTCGAACTCGATCCATTCGAAATCGATCTCGGGATAAGTTTGCTCGACATTCCAACGCGACTCACCGACCTCGAGCACGAGCAAGCCCTGCTCGCTCAGGTGTTCCGCCGCTTCTGCGAGAATACGCCGCACGAGATCGAGACCATCGCGCCCCGCCGCCAGAGCGAGCTCCGGCTCATAAGTGAACTCCTGCGGCAAGTCAGCCATGCTGCTGGCGCCGACATAGGGTGGGTTGCAGACGATGAGATCGTAGACCTGCTGATTCAGGTGCCCAAAGAGATCGCTCTGGATCAGATCCACCTGCGCTTCGACCTCATGATGCTCGACATTGATCGCGGCCACCTCGAGCGCCTCTTCAGAAATGTCGGCAGCGTGCACCCAGGCGTCCGGAAAAGCCTCGGCCAGAGCGATGGCGATGCAGGCACTGCCGGTGCAAAGATCGAGAATGGCCTCAGGAGTGTCCTGCAACCAGGGTGCGAAACGTGCTTCGATCATCTCGGCGATAGGCGAGCGCGGGATCAGCACCCGTTCATCGACATAGAATGGCAGACCGCAGAAATAAGCCATATTCAGAAGGTAGGCGAGAGGAATGCGCTCTTCGACACGGCGGCGCAACATCGCGAGGATCTTCTTCTTCTCCGATGACAGCAGGCGAGCATCGAGAATTTCCGGGTCGGCATCCCATTCCAGATTCAGATTCCCCATCACCAGGGCTGTGGCTTCGGCAAAGATGTCTTCACTGCCATGCCCGAGAAAGACGTCCCGCTCAGTCATTTCACTGACACAAAAACGGATGAAGTCACGAATGTTATGCAACTCCCACTCGGCCTCTTCATACAGGCTGTGGTGTATCCTGATCTCGTTCATCGTCCTTCCCGCATCCTCTCATTGACCGGCGCAGTATATCAGTTTGCCGGCATGCGTCCTATTTTGTCTGGTTCGCGGCGCCACGGCTTGCCCCTTCTTGATGGCAGTGCGACTATAGCCATAAAGCCGATGAGGTCTCGAATCCACTGACCATGCTGATGCCACCCGGTACTTCACACGATCGCGACTGCGAGGACGATCATGCCCTGTTTCTCGCTGCCGTGCATGACGTCGCCCCTTGGCAGCCGCAACCGCTACCGGCGCGTACGCGGCCGCTACGGCAGCGGGTACGGGTTCAAGCGCAAGCCGACGTGCAGACGCCACCACCGCTCGACGATACCCAGGCAGCTGCCCTGGCCTTGAGTGGAGAGGAAGAGGTACGCTTTCACCGCCCGGGGATCTCGGTGCGCCATCTGCGCCGTCTCGCCCATGGTCCGCGCCCGGAACAAGCCCCCCTGCCCAGCCTCGACCTGCATGGCTTACGTCTTGCTGAGGCGCGCCAAGTTTTATTGCAGTGGCTGGATCACCTGCAGGCACAAGGGTATACCCAAGCCCTGCTCGTTCACGGCAAAGGCCATCCGCAACGCCCGGCACCGATGAAGACGCACGCCACCGGCTGGCTCATGCAGCACCCCGCCATCCTCGCCCTGTGCAGCGCCCAGCCACGCCATGGTGGACGTGGCGCTCTCTATGTTCTGCTCCGCCGGCAGGACCGCGAATGAACGGCTCGCGCTGGCTGCTGCTCTTCTTCCTTCTGTTGCCCTGGCTGGCACATGGCGACGCCGTCGATCTCCTCGACCACAGCAGCACCATCGATCTCGTGCCTTTCGTGCAATACGCCTGCCTGATGCCGCCCGCAGAGGAGATGCCGCCCTCCCTCGACAGTCTGATCTATACCGGCGACCATGATCGCATCAATCTTGGTTTCTCCGACCAGGCCTGCTGGTTCCACGTCGCCCTGCACAATCTGTCGCCACGCATGGCGCATTGGGCGATCCATGTCGACATCCCCAATGCCGACCATATCGAAGCATTGCTGCAGACCTCAGGAACACAGCAGCGCATTCGCTGGGATGTCCATCCACCTCTCGACCTCACTTGGTCGAAACGCCATCATTACATCCTCATCGAAGCGGCCAGCGACGCGCAGATCGACCTCTGGCTGAAGGTGCGCTCGCGTACCTATATGAGTCTCGGCCTCAATGCCACCAGCTTCGAGCAGACGCTCGCTCATGTCGCTCGCACGCAAGCCTGGAACGGTGGCTTCTACGGTATTGGCGCGACACTCTTCGCCCTGCATCTCCTGTTATGGCTCACCTTGCCGCGCCGGCAACGCATCGGCTATCAGGTCTATCTCGGCGCCAGCTGGCTCTATATCGCACAACAGCAGTCTCTGCTCGACCCCATGCTCGCTGTGCTCGGCTGCCCGCCCAGTCTGGCCGACCACCTGCTCATCATCATCAGCGCCTACAGCGGCCTTCTGTCCTTGATCAGCCTCCTTGAACTGGGGGCCTATGCTGGTTTGCGCCGCTTTTCACTGGTCCTGGCGATGACCGGCCTCCTCCTCGCCAGCCTGCCCCTGTCGCCCCTGCCCGTCGTCTGGGTAGCATCACCTTGCATCTTTTATGTCACACTCTGCCTGCTCACCTGTGTCGGCCTGTGTCTGTGGCGCATACGCGCCGGCCAGATGCAGGCTTGGTATGCCCTCCTCGCCTGGACACCGATCAGCCTGCTCGGGCTCGGGCAGATCCTCATCGCTCTTGGGCTCATCGACCATCCGCCCTTGACCGCCGCCTTGCAGTGGGCTTTGATCATCCAGCACTTCATCCTCAGCTTTCTCATCGTCCTGCATATGCGTCACATCACCGCACAAGCGGCCTCGAGCGACCGCCGCAGCCGTCATGCGCAAGCCGAGAACGAGGCCAAATCCACCTTTCTTGCGACCATCAGTCATGAAATCCGCACCCCGATGAATGGTGTACTCGGCATCATCGAGCTTCTGCGGGACACCCCGCTGAGCGCGCAGCAGAAGACCTACGTCAGCACCATCTACAACTCCGGCCAGACCCTGCTCGCCATCATCAATGACGTCCTCGACTACTCGAAGATCCAGGCCGGTCGCCTGGAACTCGAGTCGACGCATTTCGAGCTGGAGTCGCTCATCCATGAATGTGTCGCCATCTTCACGCCGCAAAGTCGCGAAAAGAAAGTCCCCATCCTGATCGAATTCGCCGAAGATACGCTGACTGAGTTGCGTGGCGACCCTCTGCGCCTGCGCCAGATTCTGCTCAATCTCCTGAGCAATGCACTGAAATTCACTGACAGCGGCAAAATTACCCTGAAGCTGCGCACGGTCATCCTCAATGCCCACAAAGTACGCCTCGAATGCAGCGTCCAGGACACTGGCCGCGGCATCAGTGCCGAACAGATCCCGCATCTCTTCCAGTATTTCCGGCAAGCCGACAGCTCGACGACGCGCCGTTATGGCGGCAGTGGCCTGGGACTGGCGATCTGCAAGCAGTTGACGGAACTGATGGGCGGCAGCATCCGTGTCGACAGTCTGCCCCAGCAAGGCGCCTGTTTTCACTTCAATATCCTGCTGCAGATCGACCCCAGCCGCCCACAACCGGCGACACCGACGCCCCGCAGCCCAACCGGCGATGCGCCGCGGCAGGTCGGACGCATCCTGCTGGTGGAAGACAATAAGGTCAATCAGATGGTGGTGCTCGGCATGCTGCGCAAGATGGGACTGCAGGCCGCCGTCGTTGAAAATGGCCTGCAGGCGGTCAGTTATGTACAGGCTCACCCCGTGCAATTGATCCTCATGGACTGTGAAATGCCGGTGATGGATGGCTATGAAGCGACGCGCCGCATCCGCCGCATGGAACAGGACAGGCAACGACCGCGCTGCGTCATCCTCGCCCTCACTGCACACGCCATGCCTTATCACCGCGACAATTGCTTGGCGGCGGGCATGGACGATCACCTGACCAAACCGATCACGCTCGAGAAACTGCAACACCACTTGCAGCAACACCTGACCAGCGTCATCTCCTGATCACCGGACTTTTCCGTTTACATCGAACCCACGATTGATTAGCTTAGTGCCTCTGACGAGGACATAGCATGGAATCATCTTACCGTGACATCCTCCTGGCCTTAGGCGAAGATCCCGCCCGCCCCGGCCTGAAGGACACCCCAGCGCGCGCCGCCAAAGCGATGCGCTATCTGACCCGGGGCTATCATGAACAGCTCGCAGGCGTCGTCAATGGCGCCATCTTTCCTTCACAAAACGATGAGATGGTGCTGGTCAAGGACATCGAGTTCTACTCCCTGTGTGAGCATCACCTGCTGCCCTTCCTCGGCAAGGCCCACGTCGCCTACCTGCCGTCCGGCAAGGTGCTCGGTTTGTCAAAGATCGCACGCATCGTCGACATGTATGCACGCCGCCTGCAGATCCAGGAGGATCTCACCCTGCAGATCGCCGAGGCCATCATGCAGGTGACCGAAGCGCGCGGAGTCGGCGTGGTGCTGGAAGCCCGTCACCTGTGCATGATGATGCGCGGTGTCGAGAAACAAGCCTCTTCGATGAAGACCTCGGTCATGCTCGGGCGTTTTCGCAACGACGCGCGCACGCGCGAGGAGTTTTTGTCCCTGATCCAAAGTTAGGAAGACCGCAACGGCCAGGCATGGACGCCAGCGCACCGACAACCAGTACACTCGTGCACTCAAGCCTTCCGTGCTAAGATCGCCCTCCTGTTCTCCAGAACCTGCAGGGTGCCCATGGCATCGAATTCTTTGAAATATCTACAACGACTGCTCAGCTACCCTGGCATCCGCCCGATCACCGATACCGACTGGTTCGCGCCACGCGCCAAAGTCGCCGGTTGCGCCCATGCCAGCGCCTTCGCCGCCCCACCCATCGCGGACCAGGAGATACTGCAGCCCCTGCTCGCCGACGTCTTCGCCCAACCGACGCAGGCTTTTCTGGTCCTGCACGACGGCCGGCTGATCGTCGAACGCTATCGCGACTACTCACGCCAGAGTCTGAGCAACTCCATGTCGATGATGAAGACCGTCCTCGCTCTCCTTCTGGCGATCGCCGAGGCTGACGGTGCGCTCGACATCGCCGCGCCGGCGGCGCAATGGTTGCCGGAGTGGCGACAGGATCGCCGGCGCGAGATCCGCCTCGCCGATCTGCTTGCCATGCAGTCCGGGCTGCGCAGCGATCTGCGCTGGCCCGGCCGCTACGGCTTGCCAGACATCCTGCCTCTGTACATGGGCACTGACATCGCTCACCTGGCTCTGTCGGTGCCGGCCGTCGCTGCTCCTGGTGCTTATTGGGAGTACAACAACCTCAACTCGCAGATTCTCGGCATCGTCCTGGAACGCGCCACTGGCCACAGCTTTGCCGACTATCTCAGCGTCAAGCTCTGGCAGCCCCTCGCTTGCTCCGATGCCTACGTCTATCTCGATCGACCGCAAGGACAGGCCCACACCTTCACGGCCCTGCTCGCACATCCGCATGACTGGTTGCGTATCGCCGAGCTGATCCGCCATCGTGGTGACTACGCCGGACAACAGCTCATCCCCGCGGCCTGGTTCGAGCGCATGGAGCAGCCGCGCAATAGTGATGCCGACTACGGCTACCATCTATGGCTCAAAGCACACCGCAAACGCCGTGTCCGAGGTATTCCTGAAGCGGAGCATTTTTTCGCCAGCGCCGACTTTGTCGATCCCGCCACCCTCTATCTGGAAGGTATGCATCAGCAGACCATTTTCATCAGCCGCCGTGAACGCCTCGTCGCCCTGCGCATCGGCGCAAAACCGGACAAGCGGCGCTGGGATAGCAGCCATGTCTGGAATGGTTTGCTGCGCGCCCTCGCCCACGCCTAGACGTGCCGCCGTATCTTCACCTCTTCAGTCCTTAGGCAGCGACCAATGCTGGCGCCCTTGCAGGGCATGCGCCAGCGTATGGCTGTCGAGTGTGTCGAGGTCACTGCCCATCGGCACCCCCTGGGCGATGCGCGTCACACGCACCGGCAGGGCGGCGAGAGCGTCGCGCAGATACAGGCAGGTGGTCTCGCCCTCGAGCGTCGCGTGCATGGCCAGAATCAGCTCCTCGATTTTCTCCTCGCGTACCCGCGACAGCAGCAGGGGCAAGGCCAGCTCACCAGGACCGACGCCATCGAGCGGTGACAGATGTCCGTGCAGGACGAAGTAGCGACCATGGTAGATGCCGCTCGCCTCGATGGCCTGCACATCCATGGGCGTCTCGACGACGCAAAGCTGCCCTTGCTGTCGCTGCCCGTCCTGACACAGGAGGCAACGTTGGTGCTCACTGAAATCACGGCAGCACTCGCAGTAGGCGACCTCCTGCATGGCCTTTTCCAGCACCTGCGCCAAACGCAAGCCACCGGCGCGCTGCCGCTGCAGGAGATAGAGCGCGGCGCGCTGCGCTGAGCGCGGACCGACGCCCGGCAATACACGCAGAGCCTGGATCAGCTCGTTGATGAGTGGACTCATCAGAATGGCAACTTGAAACCCGGCGGCAGGCCCATGCCAGCCCCCACCTGCTCCATGCGCTGACGACTCTGTTCATCGACCTTGCGCACCGCGTCATTGATCGCCGCCGCGATCAGATCCTCGATGAATTCGCGATCTTCCTGCAGCAGAGCAGGATCGAGAGCGACACGGCGCACATCATGACGACCATTCATATGCACCTTGACCAAGCCCGCGCCCGACTCACCGACGAGTTCGAGTGCCGCCAGCTCTTCCTGCGCCGCCGCCATCTTCTTCTGCATCTGCTCCTGCATGCGCTGCGCCTGTTTCATCATCTCTTGTAGATTCACCATGTCACCTCTTGCCAGACAGGGTCAATTGCGACCCGGTTCATCACGCAGGACCTGCGCCCCAAAATACTCCTGAAAAGCCCGCACCGTCGCATCGGCATCGATCTCCTGCCAGCGCCGTGCCTGCTCGGCGCGCTGCGCTTCTTCCTGCATTTTGCGCGGCGTCTGCGTCAAGCCATCGACATAGACGATCTGCAGATCACCGGCGCTAGCACTGTATCGACGTAACTGCTGCTGCAAAGCCGCCTGCATCTCGACGGTCAGAAAACTGCTCATCGCCTGTGGCACCTGCAGCTGCCAACCCTGTGCCTGCGCTAGCAACAGACTCTGCATGGCGACGGCGAGGAGCTGGCTGTCGAGCTCGAGATGAGGGATCATCTGCGTCCACTGCGTACAGACATCGGCCGGTGTCGCCTTGACGATATCGACGACCAGCGGCGACTCGACGCGAGGAGCAGCCGTGTCCTGAGCACGCGGCGCCGGAGCAGCTGGTACAGCAGGCTCAAGGCTGGTGCGCCGCAGCGCCGTCCGGGCAGGCGACTCAGCGCGCTGGCCCTCATCAACCGGCTCCAGGGACAGGGGGCGAAATGCCAGCATGCGCAACAGGGTCATCTCAAAGCCGGAGCGCGCGTCATAGGCAAAAGGCAGATCCCGCCGTCCCTGCAGGACGATCTGATACATCAACTGCAACTCCTCCGCCGCCCAGCGCGCCGCCAAATCACGCACCGATTCATCCGCTGTGCGTTCCGGCAGCAGCTGCGCCAGAGACAGCTGATGTAGAAGATCGAGGACGTCGGCCAGCACCGCTGCCCAATCGAGAGACTGTTCCGCCATGCTCGCGACGACGGCAAAGGCAGCGTCGGCATCACCGGCAGCGACAGCTTGCAGTAAGGCCAGGGTACGATGACGATCGAGAACGCCGAGCATGGCCGCGACATCGGCCGTCTGCAGCTGGCCATGGCCATAGGCGATGGCCTGATCGCTCAAGGACAAGGCATCTCGCATCGACCCTTCTGCCGCGCGCGCCAGCAGACGCAAGGCCGGCTCTTCATAACGGATGACTTCTTTGTCGAGGATCTGTTCGAGATGAGTGACGATACGATCCTGCGTCATCGGCTTGAGCGCGAACTGCAAGCAGCGCGACAGGATGGTCACCGGCAGCTTCTGCGGATCGGTGGTCGCCAGCAGAAACTTGACGTGCGGCGGCGGCTCTTCCAGAGTCTTGAGCAGAGCATTGAAACTGCTCGTCGACAGCATGTGGACTTCGTCGATGAGATAGACCTTGTAGCGTCCGCGCGTCGGCGCATAGGGCACGTTGTCGAGGATCTCGCGCGTGTCCTCGACCTTGGTGCGCGAAGCGGCGTCGATCTCGATCAGATCGACGTAACGCCCTTCGACGATCTCGCGACAAGTCGCGCACTGACCGCAGGGGTGCGAACTGATGCCGGTCTCACAATTGAGGCAGGTCGCCAGAATGCGCGCGATCGTCGTTTTACCGACGCCGCGCGTCCCGGTGAAGAGATAGGCATGATGCAGACGCCCCTGATCGAGACCATGGATCAGCGCGCGCGCGACGTGCTCCTGACCGACGAGCTCACGGAAATTGCGCGGCCGATACTGTCGGGCCAGCACCTGATACGACATAGTCCACCTCACGGCGTGAGCAGAAGGCGTATGCTAGCCTATCCTGGCGTAGCGAGAAACCAGAGCGCGCGATCGAGAAAAAAAACTGGACAAACCCATATGGCAGCCATAAAATGCACGCCTCTTCTGAGACAGGCGATTAGCTCAGTTGGTTAGAGCACCACCTTGACATGGTGGGGGTCGTTGGTTCGAATCCAATATCGCCTACCAATTCTCATCTTGCCTTCACCTTTTCATCAGACCGCCTAGTTCCTACTGGAACACGTCAAAACCGAGGTCCCGCTCCTGCGCGTTCCGCGGCATACCCCCCCCGCCCATGCCACCGGCCCACAACGAGATCCATGATGCCCTGGCTTCCTCTGTGACCCTTGCGAGGGTAGCGTAGAATTTGAAGGGTCTGGTTGTACTCCTGAACACCCAGACCGACCAGTGCTCTCGGAGCGGCCTCGTTCGGGAAATGCTAAGAGACTCTCCATAAAGTCTCATCAGCCCATCCAGCCCCTCGTGGGCATGGGCAACACCAGCGAATTTGGCGATGTCAGGGCGCATAACCTCCAGGCCCTACTGCGCACCTTCGGCCAGCAGGACTCCAGTTTTTACAGCGCTACCCACCATCGCAACTGAAGCTCGCCGAGCACGCCGGCGAGCTACGACATCAGCATCAGGCTTGCGCTTGCCGGCGATACAGCCTGGTGGCTGACGACTGGTGGCTGAGGTCGGAGAGGATGTCAATGACCTGATATCTCGTTGATCACCAAGTACAGCGCCTTGCCGAGCGCGGCGTCATCAACCAAGATGAGTCAGTCCCGTGTCAACTTCAGCAGCCCCATGTGCAGCGACCTAATAGCATTCGTCGGGCCATCACTTTACGGACTTCCGGTAGCAACGAGCAGAGGGACACGATGTCGTCACCATAACAAGGACGTCGGAGCCTAGATAAGGTCTCTTGCACGGCTTCTGGCCACTCCTTGCCGGCATGCATGCCGGCAAGGAACGATCCTGATACCGGGGCTTGACACACAACATCGGCCATGATTACCTCTAGGACTATATCTATAAAAAACCTGGCAGCAGGAATTTATGGCAACAGCTCCAATTCCTGACGACGAGCATCGTCGCCTCGCGGCATTAGTAAAAATGGCCATTCTAGATACACCTCGTGAGGCGAATTTCGATCGAATCGCCGAAATGACGAAACGCTTTTTTAACGCACCCATTGTCTTGATCTCACTGATTGACCAACACCGACAATGGTTCAAGTCTTATTATGGCGTATCCGAACTACAGATGCCCAGAGCGACAGCATTCTGCAGTTACACCATACTTGCCGACACACAATTGATTATCGAAGACGCAACAAAGGACCCTCGATTTTCTGACCATCCATGGGTTAAAGAAGACCCCAAGATCGTCTTTTATGCAGGGAAATCCGTACAGAGCCCGGATGGCTTGAATGTCGGCACATTGTGCTTAATTGACACCAAGCCACGCCCCTGGCATCCGACGGACGCAGCCTTACTGAATGATTTAGCCCACCTCATCGAACAGGCCTTTCTAATAAGGACCCTTGAGGCCAATGACTCAAACTGGCAAAAACTATTCGACAACATGACCGTTGGCTTCGCCACTCACGAAGTCATCAAGGACAAAGACGGCAAGGTTATTGATTACCGCTTCCTGGAAATGAACACGGCATACCAAAAGCTCACGCAATTAGATGCAAAAAGCGCTGTCGGTAAAACCGTACTTGAGATTTTACCAAAAACGGAACCCTACTGGATCGAGAAGTTTGGTGGTGTCGCAGTGAGCGGCATTTCAATAGATTATGAAAACTACTCCAGGGAACTAGGCCATTGGTATAGCGTGCGGGCATATTCACCAGCGCCGGATAAATTTGCCGTCCTGGTCTCCGATATTACAAATATCAAGCATGCCGAAAGTGAACTCTTGCTCTTGTCCGAAGAACTGCAAAAGAAAGTACAGTTACTAGAAGAGTCTGACAGAAATTTGCGTCAACTCAATGAGGAGCTTGAGCTTCGTGTGGAGAAAAGAACGAAAAGCCTTGAAGAGGCAAATCGTTCCTTGGCGATGACTCTCAAGGAACTAGAAATCACCAAGAATGAATTGGTCACCTCTGAAAAACTTGCCTCGTTAGGCACCCTGGTTGCTGGGATTTCCCATGAACTAAACACACCGATCGGCAATGCCTTAACCATATCAACATCTGTCGAAGATGCTTTTGAGAAACTGGCATTGCATCTGAGCGACGAAAAAGTCAAGAAAAGCGACATCAAATCACTCGTCAATGCAGGTTTGAAAATGTCCGCCTTGATGACCAAATGCCTGAATCAGTCCGTCAATATGATTCAAAGCTTCAAAAGGATATCCGTCGATCAATCATCACATGCTCGCAGAACATTCAGCTTGAGCGAACTCATTAACGACGTCGTGGCAACAACAACTTTGGGCTTACCGCGCCTTGGCAAAAAAATAGAAATCTTCAATCGCACTCCTTTTGCCATCTGCTGTGACGGCTACCCCGGCGCACTGAGCCAGGTGATCACCAATTTGATCCAAAATGCCGTCGTCCATGGCTTTGACGACCACAATGAAGGCATCATCCTGATAGACGCCACTGTCATCGACAACAGCGTCACGCTGACCATTAAAGACAACGGCATTGGCATGTCTGCGGAAGTTGTTCGACATGCCTTCGACCCCTTCTTCACCACCAAACTTGGTCAAGGCGGATCTGGACTTGGGCTGACAATATGCCATCGACTCATGACCACCAATTTGGGGGGGCACATCGAAGTAGATTCAAAACCAGGAATGGGTACGGTTTTTACCCTAGCATTTCCGATCATCGCAGCAGATGATCAAGAATAATGACACGCAACTGGCTATTTTCCAATTGCGCAATCTGAACAGTGATCTAGCAGGGTGTTGAAAATCGCATAGCCCCGGCCAGCCGAGGGAGCTGCCATGGTAGAATAGCAGCATCAACCAAGGAGCGGAAAACCCATGCGCGGAGCTGACATCACCCAGGCAGCCCTGTTCAGTTACCGCTCACTGGAAGAGCGTATCCCGAGCTCACATCCCTTGCGCAAGCTGCGGGTGGTCGTCGATACGATCCTGGTCAGCATGGATCGTGAACTGGATGCCCCCGAGTTCAACAGTTCGCGATGTAACCACATGATTTATAACGACGCCACTTAAAAAAATGCCCCTACAACAGGGTCAGCTGCTCAACTTTCGTGGGCTTATCGATGCCCAGGTCGGCGAACAACTGGATCTGTTCGGCGGTCATGGACGACACGCCG
>JAKBFV010000038.1 GCA_021833365.1 Pseudomonadota bacterium
ACGATGACCGCCCGCTGTGTGCTCCGCGCTCAGCCGCCCCGCCGCCTCCCAGCGCCGCAGTGTCGTGATCGACACGCCCAGCGCCTGTGCGGCCTCGCCTACGCCTACCAATCTCTCCATTTTGGAGATGTTAGCATAGATTTGTATAGTTTCAAAGCGAACTGTTCAAGCCCTTCAACACCCGGCGTAACGTTGTATTGAGCCCATGACGCCAAAATTTACCGTACAACCGCCACGCACCTCAGAGCGATACCGCCCATGGACGCCTGATCAGTCCATAGGCTTGCATCATTCCTAGCGCAGCAGACTCTGTAAAGCCGGCGCCAGCTCGGGGTAACGAAAACGATAGCCCGCTGCCAGTGTTCGCTGCGGATAGACCCGCTGACTACCGAGTAGCAACGCCGACATGTCGCCGAGCAACAGCTTCAGGACCCAGGCTGGAACCGCCAGGATGGCCGGGCGACGCAAGACCCGGGCGAGTGCCTGGGTGAACTCGGCATTGCGCACCGGCTCGGGCGCACAGACATTGAAAACCTGCGAGCACGCATCCTGCTGCAGCAGAAAATCGATCAGCCCGACAGCGTCATCCAGATGGATCCAGGGCATCCATTGCTGCCCACTGCCCAATCTGCCTCCCAAGCCGAGACTGAAAGGCAACACCAGCCTGGTCAGCATGCCCTCTTTCCGAGCCAACACCGGCGCCGTACGCAGCAGCACCACGCGCACACCGAGCGCAGCTGCACTTTCCGCTTCCTGCTCCCAGGCGGCGCACAGCGCGCTGGCGAAGTCAGGTTCGCCGGCGGGAGTGCTTTCATCGAATGACTGATCGCCACCCTCCCCGTACCAGCCGACAGCAGAGCCCGACAGCAGAATGCGCGGAACGCTCGGTCGCTGGCCCAGCCAGCTCACCAGTTCGCGCGTCAGTTCAACCCGGCTTTGCCACAGGATCTTGCGCCTGGACTCGCTCCAGCGCCGGTCGGCGATCGGGGCGCCGGCCAGGTTGACCACCGCGTCGATGGCTTCGTCGGCGGCGATTTCTTGCAGCCTAGCCACGCCGCGCGCGCCCTTGCACACGCTCACGACCTGCTGCGGCCGACGACTCCAGATGATCAGATCGTGCCCTTGCTCCTGCCACAGACGGCAGAGCGCCCGCCCTATCATGCCAGTTCCACCGGTTAGCAATATCCGCATCTGAAACCCTCCTGGTCGGTCGATCTCTGTCCGCTCATCCTTGCAGCCACCCAGCTGGCGCCCGGCGCGCGGGTGACCGGCTCAGTCGCGGTGCATATCTTCGAGGCGCAGGACTTCCTCACGCGCCCCGAGCATGACGGCGACACGCTGATGCAGGGCTTGTGGCGACAGATCGAGGATGCGTTCATACCCCGTACTCGCCAAGCCACCCGCCTGCTCGACCAGCCAAGCCATGGGGTTGGCCTCGTAGAGCAGGCGCAGGCGGCCGCCCTTGGCGCGCGTCTTGGCGTCGATCGGATACATGAACAGACCGCCACGCGTCAGCAGGCGATGCACATCAGCGACCATGGAACCGACCCAGCGCATATTGAAGTCCTTGCCGCGCACGCCTTCGCGTCCGGCCAGCAATTCCGCGACATAGCGCTGCACCGGCGCCTCCCAGAAGCGCTGATTGGACATATTGATGGCAAATTCCTGCGTCTGCTCGGGGATGCGCAGACCGCGTTCGGTCAGAAAAAACTGTCCGAGAGAACGATCGAGGGTGAAGACGTCGACACCGGCGCCGAGGGTCAGCACCCACTGCGTCGAAGGGCCATAGATGGCATAGCCGGCCGCCACCTGCGCCCGCCCCGTCTGCAGCATGTCCGCCGCGCTCACCGCCTGGCGCTGCGGCGCGCGCAGGACGGAGAAGATGGTGCCCACCGAGACGTTGACGTCGATATTGGAAGAGCCATCGAGAGGGTCGAAGGCGAGCAGATAGTCGCCACGCGGCATCTCATCGGGCAGGGTATAGAGATCATCCATCTCCTCCGAGGCCATGGCGGCGAGATGACCGCCCCAGACGTGCGCGTCGATGAGCAGATCATTGGCCAGGACGTCGAGCTTTTTTTGCGCTTCACCTTGGACGTTGTCCTGACCGGCGGCGCCGAGCAGACCGGCGAGAGCTCCCTGTCCGAGCGCCTGACCGATGCCGACGCAGGCCTGTGCCACCTGCTCGAGCAGGCGGATCAGAGCGTCGTCGAGGACGGGAAGGACACGCTGTTGCTCACGCAGATAACGCGCCAGGGAAATCTGGGACATGACCGTCTCACAAGCTCGGGGACCACAAGGCCGGGGCCGACATTGTCCCGCAAAGCCGCTCCTTGCGCCAGTGACAGATGATCACCACCGCCCTGGTGGCGCTTAGGGATAGACGCCCTTGGGGCCGAGCACCGGCGGCAGAGCGAGGGCGTCGCTGAGCTGCACCAGACCCTTGAGCACCTGCGCCGGCGTCGCCTTGTTGGAAAGAAAGATCATGGTCGCCGGCTGGCTGACCGACTGCGTGCTGTTGCCCGTCACCCCGCTGCCAGTGGCGCCGGTGAGCACCTCGGTGGCGGTATAGGGGCCGATCGACAAGAGCAGACCGCCCTGGCTGGTGTTGCTACCGACGACACTGGCCAGATTGGCGTCCTGCTGCTCCCATGTGCTCAGGGTCGCTGCCGAAGCGGCGGCGATCGACACCTTGACGGCGCTCAGGTTCTGCCACTGCACATTCGTCGCCGCGAAGGACGTACTGGTCTGGGTGTCGCTCCAGGAGGGATTGTTGATATTGACGCAGGTATTGCTGCAGGCGGCGCGCTGTATGCTCAGGCCATCCTGGGTGAGGGTGATGGCGTTGCTCTGGTCGGTGAAACCCTGACTCAGGGTGTAGTTGAGTCCTTGCAGGCTGACCTGACCGAGCTGATAGTTGAACAGCGGCTGCGCACCGGTCGGCGCTGTCGCCGTCAACAGGCTGGCGGCACTGCCATCCCAGGTGCTGCCGGTGACACTCACCGCCGAAAAATTGAGATTCTGCGCCTGCAGGGAGACATCGAGGACCGCCGCCGTCGACTGACTGCCCTGACTCAGATTGAGATCGACGGCGCCGCCTTGCACGCCAAGACCGCTCCACTGTTGCATCATCGTGCCGGTCTGCGTCGTCGACAGACCATTGCCCGTACCCCAGTTCAGGGCTTGCACGGCGACATTGATGACCGGCATGGCCAGGTCGATGCCGTCATGCCCGACGATGCCGGCAAGATCAGCGTCGCTGACCACCTGCAGGGCCTGCGCTGCCATCGCGCCACTGAGCATGATGCCTGCGAAAAGACGCCACATCCTGACCTCCCTGTCTGTCACCAGCACAAACGTGCACTCGGTGACAGCACAAATCAGCTCATTATTTTTATGATTTCAGCTTTTTTTGCACCGGCCAAGAGAACAGGTGTTCTCTATAACTCAATGTAAATAAAGCACTTTTTATTTGAGAGCCGAGAATACAGACATCACATGGGGCTAATCAACAACCATTCATCAGATATTGAGCGAACATCTGTCAACTTTTCAGGAGAGGGTCGTACCAGCATCGAGCGCAGCGTGTCATCGTCACCAAATAGATAAAATGCATAACAATATCTTTTTTTATTATTTCCAATCATCAATCAAGGCGACTACAGTGCCCGTCATCACTCCCGTCACGAGGACCGTCCGCCATGTCCGACGCCAGCCCAGCGCTGACCCACCTGAAACAGCTCGAAGCCGAGTCCATCTACATCCTGCGTGAGGTGGCAGCGGAGTTCGAGAATCCGGTCATGCTCTACTCCATCGGCAAGGACTCCGCCGTCATGCTGCATCTGGCGATGAAGGCTTTCGCACCCGGACGCCTGCCCTTTCCTCTATTGCACGTCGACACCACCTGGAAGTTCCGCGCCATGATCGAATTCCGCGATAGCCTGCCGCAGCGCTATCCGGTCGATCTGCTGGTCCACGTCAATCAGGACGGCATTCGCGACGGCGTCAATCCCTTTCGTTCCGGCTCCGCCCGGCACACCGACGTGATGAAGACACAGGGACTCAAACAGGCTCTCGACGCGCATCATTTCGATGCCGCTTTCGGCGGCGCCCGCCGCGACGAAGAGAAATCACGCGCCAAGGAGCGCGTCTATTCCTTCCGCGACCGCGCCCATCGCTGGGATCCCAAAAACCAGCGTCCGGAGCTGTGGAACCTCTACAACGGCCGCATCCATCGTGGCGAGAGCATCCGCGTCTTTCCGCTGTCGAACTGGACGGAACTGGACATCTGGCAGTACATCTATCTTGAAAACATCCCCATCGTGCCGCTCTATTTCGCGGCACCGCGACCGGTGGTCGAGCGCGACGGCACGCTGATCATGATCGATGACGAGCGCATCCTGCCCTACCTGACGGCGGAGGAAAAAGAGCGCATCGAGACGCGTTCCGTGCGCTTCCGCACGCTCGGCTGCTATCCGCTCACCGGCGCCATCGAGTCGACCGCCAGCACTCTGCCCGAGATCATCCAGGAGATGCTGCTGACGCGCACCTCCGAACGCCAGGGACGGGTCATCGACCATGATCAGTCCGGATCCATGGAAAAGAAGAAGATCGAGGGGTATTTCTGATGTCACACCAGTCCGATCTGATCAGCCAGGACATCCTGGCTTATCTGCACCAGCACGAACACAAGGACCTGCTGCGCTTCATCACCTGCGGCAGCGTCGATGATGGCAAGTCGACCCTCATCGGTCGCCTGCTGCACGATTCAAAGTTGATCTTCGAGGATCAGCTCGCCGCCATGGAGCGTGACTCGCGCCGTTTCAACACCACCGACCAGGCGGTTGACCTCGCCCTCCTCGTCGACGGCCTGCAGGCCGAGCGTGAGCAAGGCATCACCATCGACGTCGCTTATCGCTACTTCTCCACCGAGAAGCGCAAGTTCATCATCGCCGACTGCCCCGGTCACGAGCAGTACACGCGCAATATGGCCACCGGCGCCTCGACCTGTAACCTCGCCATCATCCTCATCGACGCCCGTCACGGCCTGCAGACGCAGACCCGCCGCCATAGCGCCATCGTCAACCTGCTCGGCATCCGGCACGTCATCGTGGCGATCAACAAGATGGACCTGGTCGATTATCGCGCCGATGTCTTTGCCCGTATCCGCCAGGACTACCAGGACTTCGCCGCGCATCTGAACATCCCCGACATCCGCTTCGTGCCGATCTCCGCCCTGCGCGGCGACAACGTCGTGCACGCCAGCACGCAGATGCCCTGGTATCAGGAACCGACCTTGATGGAACTGCTCGAGCGCGTCGAGATCCAGCACGACGTCCAGCTCGACGCCCTGCGCCTGCCGGTGCAGATGGTGCAGCGGCCGCATCAGGATTTCCGCGGCTTTGCCGGTACTTTGGCGGCGGGCAGCGTCGCCGTCGGTGACCATCTGCTGGCCCTGCCTTCGCGTCAGGAAGCCCGCGTCCAGCGCCTGCTCGTCGCCGGCACGGATGCCGAGCGCGCCCAGGTTGGCCAGGCGGTCACCGTCACCCTCGACCGCGAGATCGACGTCTCACGCGGCGACATGCTGGTACACGCCGGCGAAACGCCGCCCTGGGTGACCGACAGCATCGACGCGCATATCGTCTGGATGCAGGAGGAACCCCTGCGGCTCGGCCGCGAATATCTCCTCAAGTCAGGGGGCAAGCTGCTGCCAGCGCAGGTCGTCGCCATCCATCATCGCACCGACGTCAACAGTCTCGAGCAGATCGCCGCCGAGCAGCTGCAACTCAACGAGATCGGACTCTGCCGCCTGCGCCTGAGCGCGCCGGGCATCTTCGATGCTTATCGCGACTGCCGCAGCAGCGGCAGCTTGATCCTCATCGACCGCGATACTCATGCCACCGCTGGCGCCGCCATGATCAGCAACGCCGCCAGCAGCACCACCGAAAACGTCGACCACGAGCGCCTGCGCAACTTCGAGATCGAACTCAACCGTCTGGTGCGCAGCTACTTCCCGCATTGGGGAGCGCGTGACATCAGCCAGGACTGAGGCCTCAGAGCGCGTACTGATGATCGAGATAGGCGAGTATGTCCTCGGACTCGAACAGCTTGCGACCGCTGTTCGGGTCCTCGAGATAGGGCACCTGGACGCGCCCGAGCTGCGCCAGCATGACCGCCCGCGGGCCATCCGGCAAGGGCTTGTAGGGTCCCGGACGGACACGCAGACGCGCCGGACCGAGGTCGGCAAACTGCTCCTTGCCGAGGTTGTGCAGGACATAGGGCAGCTCGAGCTCGCACAGACGCTCGCGCACCAGACGCGAATAAGGGCTGGACTCGAAGCTCCACAGCTGCAAGGGCTGCTCCGCCGGCCGCGCTGGATGCGCCTTGAGACCACGCAGACCACGGCTCAGGCTGGCCAGCTCGCTGAAGCGCGTGGCCAGGATGGTCGGCCGCATCGCCGGCTGCAAGCCCTCACGACCGTAGGTGGCGAAAAGATAATCGATGATCTCCGCCGATTCGAGGAGTACCTCGCCGGTATTGGGATCGATGAGCAGAGGGAACTGCTGCTTGCCGACACGCGCCTGGGCGAGTCCGCGAAACCGCGTTCCACCCTTCGGGCAGGGCTGAATGAGTACGTCGAGGCGCAGAGCCGTCAAAGCCTGACGCACCGCCCGACAATACGGACAGGCCTCGATGTCGAACAGCACGAGCGGCTGCGCCGCTGCCTTGACCGGCGCCAGCGCCCGCGTGCCACGCCAGCCGGTCAGGGTCGACGCCAGCACCGAAGTCAGCACTTTACCTTGATGTCGCACAGACATGGGAAGCTCCTTGTGTCCTTAATCCCGCCCTACAGACTACGCGCATCGCCGCCAAACCGCCATGACCGCTGACACCGCGCCAGCCGGTGACACCGGTCATAGGTGGTACGCTCGTTCTCGCCTATGCTGGCGCTGCCCCCTTCCGTCAGGAGATCGCCACCGATGACGTCTTTGACCCCCACCCGCCCATGGAGCCACGCTCTGCGCGTGCGCTGGACCAATGCCCGTGACCGTCTGCTGACGGCGGCGCAGCTCTCCCGCGCCGGGCGCACGCCTTATACGGTCATCCATCGCGATGGCCTGGTGCAGGTGCGCCACTACGCGCGCCAGGGCGGTGCCGCCACGACGCCTCTCGTCCTGGTCGCGCCTTTGGCCGTCAATATGCTGATCTATGATCTATTTCCCGAACGTTCCCTGATCCAGTATTTCACCGCCGCTGGCCGCGATGTCTACCTCATCGACTGGGGACGACCGGGTCGTCGTCATAATCACTATGATCTCGCCTGCTACGTGCTCGATCTGCTCCCCCCCTGCCTGGCTGCGGTACGCCAGCATGCCGGGCAAAGAGCGCTCGATCTGCACGGCTGGTCGATGGGTGGGCACTTCATCCTCTGTTACGCCGGCCTCGGTCGCGACGCTGATCTGCGCCGTCTGGTCATCCTCGGTACCAGCATCGACAGCCACGCCTCCGGCACCCTCGGCCAGATCGCCCGCAATCTGCACCAGGGTGCGCTCTGGCTGCAGTCGCGCGCCGGCATCGACACCGCGCGCTGGCCGCAACGCTGGTTCTACAGCCCGGGCTGGCGCAACAGCCTGAACTTCAAGCTGACGACGCCACGCGCCAGCCTGCGCGCTTACGTCGATCTGCTGCGCCACCTCGATGATCGCGCCTACATCATCGAACACGCCACCTATGGCGCCTTCCTCGACCATATGGTGGCCTACCCCGGCGGCGTCGCCAAGGACATGTTCCTCGGCGCCTGGTTGAGCAACAGCTTTCGCCATGGCCGCCTGCGCCTGCGCGATCAGGACGTCGACTTCCGCCGCATCCGCCAGCCCCTGCTGGTCATGGCCGGTGCCGAAGACAGCATGGCCAGCGCTGCTGCCGTCGGCGCCCTGATGTCGCTGACGGCTTCGGTCGAGCAGCGCTTCGTCGTCGTCCCCGGCGGCCACATGGGCATACTCGCCGGACGTGAAGCGGTGCAGACCGCCTGGGCGACGACCTTGGCCTGGCTGCAATCATGAAGACGACGCACTATGCAGCGAAAAAACGACATGCATCGGAAAAACTGTCGATGATGATCAGTATTTTCTGCTGTTCGCAACACCGTGATCCTGATCTAATAATCCCCTTTCGCGCCCAGCCTGGATCTGCAAGATGAGCTCTCCTTACATTTCTGAAACCGTCCTCTCCGTGCATCACTGGAACGACACCCTGTTCAGCTTCAAAACCACGCGCGACCCCGGCTTGCGCTTCAAGACCGGCCAGTTCGTCATGATCGGCCTGACCGTCAATGGCAAGCCACTGATGCGCGCCTACAGCATCGTCAGCGCACCTTATGAAGACCATCTCGAGTTCTACAGCATCAAAGTGCAGAACGGCCCTTTGACCTCGCGTCTGCAGCACCTGCAGGTCGGTGATACCTTGCTGGTCAGCCGCAAGCCGACCGGCTCGCTGATCATGGACAATCTCAAACCCGGCAAGCGCCTCTATCTGCTTTCGACCGGCACGGGCCTCGCCCCCTTTATGAGCGTCATCCGTGATCCCGAGTTCTATGCCGCCTTCGACAAGATCATCCTCACCCATGGGGTGCGTATCGTCAGCGAGCTCGGTTATCACGCCACCATCACTCAGGAGTTGCCGAACAACGAATTCTTCGGCGAGGAAGTGCGGCAGCAGCTGATCTACTACCCGACGGTGACGCGTGAAAGCTTCGCGCACCAGGGCCGTCTCACCGACCTGATCGACAACGGCCAGCTCTTTCGCGACATCGACCTGCCGACGCTCGATCCACGCGAGGATCGGGTGATGATCTGCGGCAGCCCGTCCATGCTCAAGGACCTCGTGCAGATTCTCGAACAGCGCGGCTTCAGCGAAGGCACCAGCAATGCCCCCGGCGACTACGTCATCGAGCGCGCTTTCGTCGAGAAATGAAGGCGCGACGCGCTGATCCGAAGGTCGCGTGCTGACAACGGTGCAAATTCCTCGGCTGAGCGAGCGATCATGGTATGAGGGTGACGATAAGTCATCCCAAGCCCACCGGACGGGCCCTAGCATGACCGCAAGCTAAGAACAACATCAGCGCAATGCCCTACGCATCGATCAAGATACGGCTATCTGGCGCCCCAGGAATATCGTGGTAGTCGCCTTGGCCAACAAGATAGCCAGGATGATCTGGGCGGTATTGGCCCATGATCAGCCCTATCAGAAGGACTATGTCAGTGTGAGACCGGCGTGAGCTGTTTGCACGGCAACGTAGGTTCGTTTGACGCTTCACACAAGATGAATGCCCATAGGTTGCGCAGCAATTGAGTGCGATGACAACACCGGTAGGACCCGGACTCGCCAAACCTGATTGACATCCTGAGCCTTGAGCTCGTGGCAGGAATGCGGCGTGAGTCAGCGGATTTCACCGGAGGCCGCAGCGGCAGGACTGTCTGCAACAAGCCCGGATATAGAGGTGCAATCCATCCTGTCTTTCTGAACACAAGAGGGTCGTTGCAAACGGGACGCGTTCATCTAGATGTCCATTCAGAATGGCAGTCGGGCGGTGGTGATGAGCGCACGATTCTGGGTCGCAAAACGTGTCACCGGCCGCTGATAGCCGAGGCCCAGCACCAAGCCGATACGACGGCGCCACGAATGGCGCCTGATGACACCGGCAGTCACCAGCCCCTGACACCGCCCCGACCAGGGTCCATCACGGTAAGTGGTCTGATTGTATTCCAGCTCCGGCCACAAGCTGCCCATCTGCCATTGCAGACTGGTATTGAAGAGCAGACTGTGGCCGAGGCGGTTGACCGCCGTCACCGGCAGGGTGTAGCCCAGGGTCGACTGCACGGCGAAGGCGCCCCAGCCCTTGCCCATGGCAAGAGTCGGGGTATAGACGACGGCACCATTGCCGAGGTGGGTCGAGCCCGTTGGCAAAGAAGCGCCGAGGACGACGGTGATGATGTAATTGCCCTCGCTCTCAGGCGCGGCGTAGAGGCGCCACTTGAGGCGCAAGGAGCTGTCGGTGTCACCCTGGGGGTGATGCACGTCAGCCGACGAGATGTAGCCGGGAGGGCTGACGGCCAGTTCGATGGGCAGCCCTGGCGCGATCAGCTCCAAGCCCTTACCATTGCCGAGATTATTGACCCAGGTACCGGACGCCAGGCGGGTGTCGAGATCATCGATACGATACCCCTGCTCAAGGCGCGGCGTCACCGTCATCAAGGGCGTCACCCAGTGCGGTTGCGCGGCGCGCTCGGCGCTCACCGCATCCAGCCAGTCAGCTGGCACGCCTTGCGCCGCCAGGAACAGTATCCCCCCACCGATGTAGGAATTTGGCATCACCGCACGTCCTATCCAGAGACCTCTATAGCACTGTCCTGAAAAAGAACAGCAATCGTCACTCATGGGTCATCATATCGGAACAAATCAAGTTGGCAATCGCGATCGCAGCCATCGCAAGACCATCCGACCTTCCACCACGCCTGATCAGCTCTTCAAGCTGGCCGTCGATGTCGCCGCTGTGCAGCAGCTGGACACCATTCTCATACTCGGGGACCTCGGACGGCCTTTATGGCGATACGGTCGATGACGATCCTGCCCCTGATGGCCAGTGCTCGCGTCAGCCACAACGAATGTCAGAACGGCAGTCGGGCGGTGGCGATGAGCGTACGATTCTGGGTCGTAAAGCGAGTCACCGGCTTCTGATAACCGAGGCCCAGCACCAAGCCGATGCGGTGGCGCAACGGATGACGCCAGATGACACCGGCGGTGGCCAGTCCCTGACGCTGTCCTGACCAGGGGCCATCGCGGTAAGTGGTCTGGTTGTACTCCAGCTCCGGCCACAAGCTGCCCACCTGCCATTGCAGACTGGTGTTGGAGAGCAGACTGTGCCCGAGGCGGTTGACCGCCGTCACCGGCAGGGTATAGCCCAGGGTCGACTGCACGGCCAAGGCGCCCCAGCCCTTGCCGACAGCGAGGGTCGGCGTGTAGATGGCGGCACCATTACCGAGATAGGCCGAGCCCGTCGGCAAGGAGCCCCCGATGAAGGCGGTGACGATGTAATTGCCTTCACCCTCAGGCGCTGCACACAGACGCCATTTGAGCAGGAAGGAGCTATCGGTGTAGCCCTGATGGTGATGCACGTCAGCGGACGAGATATAGCCGGGAGGGCTGACGGCCAGTTCGATGGGCAGCCCTGGCGCGATCAGCTCCAGCCCCTTGCCATTGCCGAGATTGTTGACCCAGGTGCCGGACGCCAGGCGGGTGTCGAGATCATCGACACGATACTCCTGCTCGAGACGCGGCGTCACCGTCACCAAGGGCGTCACCCAATGCGGCTGCTCGGCCTGCTCGGCACTCACCGCATCCAGCCAATCAGCATGCGCCGCCAGCGCCGCCAGCAACAACAAGCCACCACCGACATAAGAACTCTGCATCACCGCCTCTCTATATAGACATCTATATAACGATACCCTAAAAAGGGGCGACCATCGTCGCCCTTATAAGATGCATCATATATGAATTAAAAGCGATCGGCCAGCGCCTGCTTCAGGCGACGGCACGCTCCTCTGCCGCCGCCTCTGTGTTCATACGGCTCATCATGCGCCGCCGCGCCACCAGGGCAGCGGCGGTCGCCGCGAGCAGGGCAAAGAGTGCGAACCCAGCGGCATAGGAACCTGAGGACTCATGCGCCAGCCCCATCACCACCGGCAGATAGAAGCCGCCGATGCCCCCGGCACAGCCGATGATGCCGGTCATCAGGCCAGTCCGTCCCGACCAACGCTGTGCCACCCACTGAAAAGTGGCACCATTACCGAGGCCAAAACCAACATAAAGCAGAAAGAACATCAGCAGCGCACTCGGCAGTTGCGGATGCAGGAGAGCAAAAGCGGCATCGATCAGCGCGATCAGACTGAGCAGGAATAGTAGGGCGCGGCTGCCGGAGACGCGATCGGCGAGATGGCCGCCGAGCGGTCGCAGCAACGCTCCGGTACACGCCAGAGCCGCCATGACCATGCCGGCGTGCACTTTGCTGAGATGATAGGCGGTGCTCATCAGCACTGCCACATAGGAGGACATGCCGACAAAACCACCAAAGGTGATGCTGTAGATGAGCATGATCAGCCAGGCATCGCGCGCCTTGAGCTCGCGTCGATAGTCGCCAGGCAGTACCGCCAGGGCCAAGGTGACGCCGAGAATGGGCAGAAGCAGACGTCCAAACGTCGACAAGATGCCGGCATGCACCGCTTCGATCAGCGCCAGCAATGCGAGCGTGACCAGCAGCAGATTGCGCAGACCGCGCCACACCGAACCCTGCTTGGCCTGCCGGTCATCGGCCCAGGCGTAGAGTGCCCAGGCGGTCACCGCCAACAAAGGCAGTACCACCAGCGTCGCCCGCTGCCAGCCCCAGGACTGCGCCAGCGCCGGAAAGAGAAAGCCATCGAGGACGGCGCCGACATTCCCGGCGGCGGCCAGACCGAGGACCAGCCCTTGCACCTTCGCCGGATAACTGCTTCCTGCCATGGGCAGAGCGACAGCAAAACTGGCGCCCCCAAAACCGAGCAGGACGCCCAGAATCACCAGTTCATGGAACCCCGGCGCGCCGGCGCAGCCGATGATGACGACCGGCAAGGCCGACAGGGCGACCCCGAGCAGGGCGATAGACCGGCCATCCCAGGACTGATACAAGGCGCCGAGCATGATGCGCAAGATGGCGGCGCTGAGAACGGGAACGGCGACGAGAAAACCGAGATCGGCGGCGCCGACATGCAGTCCCGGTGCCATGAAAGGCGCCAGTGGCCCGAGCATCACCCAGAGCGTGAAGCCGGTGTCGAAATAGAGAAAACACGCCAGCAAGGAACGCCAGTTACCTTGCCGGAGGGCATGCCAGAAATGACTCATGATGGATCCTCGTGATGATCACCGAGGCCCATCGCAAAAATCGCGCCAAATCTGAAAAATCCTCGTTCAGCACCGTGCCCCCCGACGTGCCGGCCCTGCCACCACTGGATTCTGGCGTGATCAGCAGGCTGCTTGGATCCGTACCGCGGCATGGACCGGGCGCACCCCACTGCTACAGTCTGGTGCAGGAAGACAGCGTTTCAGGGCTGCACGCGCCAGGATGAAGCAGGCTCGCTGAACACAGATCAGCCGACAGGCCAAATCTCGGGATGGCATTGAAATTGCAGATGACCGACATCGATCCGCTTTCCCTGGAGGCCTCGGCGTGCGTCACCCAGAAAACCTGGTCATCATCGGCAATGGCATGGCCGGCATGCGCACGCTCGAGGAGCTACTCGAGCTCGCGCCGGATCGCTATCACATCACGGTGATCGGTGCTGAGCCTTATGGCCACTACAATCGCATCATGCTGTCACCCGTGCTCGCCGGCGAAAAAAACCTGCAGGACATCATGCTGCATGCCCCCGAATGGTATCTGGCGCGCGGCATCACCCTCATCGCCGGCCAGAGCGTCACCCAGGTGCATCGCCGCCAGCGCTGGGTGCGCACCGAGTATGGTCTGCAGGTGCCCTATGATCGCCTGGTGCTGGCGACCGGTTCCAGCCCCTTCATGCTGCCTCTGCCGGGCAAGGATCATCGCGATGTGATCAGCTTCCGCGATCTGCATGATGTCCAGCAGATGGTCGAGCGCGTCGCCCGCTGTCGCCATATCGCCGTCATCGGTGGTGGCCTGCTCGGCCTGGAAGCGGCGCATGGCCTGCAGCGCCAGGGCGCCTGCGTGACCGTCGTCCACCAGGCCGACTGGCTGCTCAATCGCCAGCTCGATCGCGAAGCGGCGGCCCTGTTGCAGACGACTTTGACACAACGTGGCTTGCATTTTCGTCTTGCCGCCAGCACACGCGCCATCGAAATCGACGCCGACGGCCGCCTGTGTGGCCTGCGCTTCAGTGATGACGAACGGCTCGCCTGCGACATGGTGGTGATGGCCGTCGGCATCGTCCCCAACATCGCTCTGGCACGCAGCATGGGCCTGCAGTGTGATCGCGCCATCCTGGTCAACGACACCTTGCAGACCTTTGATCCGCGCATCTATGCCGTCGGCGAATGTGTCCAGCATCGTGGCACCCTCTTCGGCTTGGTCGCGCCCCTGTACGAACAGGCGCGTGTCTGCGCCAATCATCTCGCCGGCATGGGCTACTCACGCTTCCTCACGCAGGCCACGGCGACCACCATCAAGATTCAGGGTATCGACCTCTATTCGGCGGGTAATTTTCTCGAAACCGCGGGAGAATCCCTCATTTTTCGCGACCCCGCCGGGCCGATCTATCGTCGCCTCATCATCGATGCTGACCGCCTGGTCGGCGCCGTGCTCTACGGCGATACCGAGGATGGTCCCGCCTACTTCGACTACATCCGTGAACAGCGGCCCTTACGCGGCCAGCGTGCACAGCTTTTATTTGGAGCTCCGACCTGATGAGCGAAGTCCGGCGCGCCACCACCTGCCCTTACTGCGGCGTCGGCTGTGGCATCATCGCCACTTGCCATGACGACGCTGCACGCCGTGTCAGCATCGCCGGCGATCCGCAGCATCCAGCCAACCAAGGCCGCCTGTGCATCAAAGGCAGTCATCTCGCCGAGACCGTCGGTCTCGAAGGGCGCCTCCTGCATCCCATGGTCGGTGGGCTGCGTACGAGTTGGGAGCATGCCCTCGACCAAGTCGCCACCATCCTCGCTTCGACCATCGCCACCTATGGCCGCGACGCTGTCGCTCTCTACGTTTCCGGACAACTGCTGACGGAAGACTATTACGTCGCCAACAAGCTGGTCAAAGGTCTGCTCGGCTGCGCGCAGATCGACACCAACTCGCGCCTATGCATGTCCTCCGCCGTCGCGGCGCACAAACGCGCCTTTGGCGAAGATGTCGTGCCGCAGAACTACGATGACATTGAAGCCGCCGACATGATCGTGCTGGTCGGTGCGAACGCCGCCTGGTGCCATCCCATCCTCTACCAGCGCATCAAGGCCGCCAAGGAACGGCGTCCAGAGCTCTACGTCGTCGTCATCGATCCACGCCGCACCGCCACCTGCGAGATCGCCGATCTGCACCTGCCCCTGCGTCCGGGCAGCGACATCAGCCTATGGAATGGTCTGCTCGTCTACCTCGACGAGCATGGCGGCATCGATCACGACTATTGCGCTCGCCATACACAGGGGCTTGAGGCCACCTTGCAGCAGGCGCGTGACGAGGTCGGCGCTATCGCTGACGTCGCGCGCATCTGTGACCTCGATGCCGGCCACGTCGCAGCGTTCTACCAGCGCTTCATCGATACCCCCCTCACCCTCAGCCTGTTTTCACAGGGCAGCAATCAGTCGCTGCAGGGTGTCGACAAGGGCAATGCGCTGATCAACTGCCACCTCGCCAGTGGCCGCCTGCACCGCCGCGGCGCCGGCGTGCTGTCTCTCACCGGCCAGCCTAATGCCATGGGTGGGCGCGAGGTCGGTGGTCTCGCCAATCAACTCGCCGCTCACCTCGAGCTGGAGCACGCCGAGCACCGTCAACTGCTCGCCGAGTTCTGGCGCTGCGCGCCGATCAGCGCATACCCGGGCGACAAAGCCGTCGACCTCTTCGCCGCCATCGCCAGCGGCCGCATCCGTGCTGTCTGGATCATCGGCAGCAATCCCGTCGTCTCCTTACCCGAGGCTGATCGCGTCGGTGCCGCCCTGGCACGCTGCCCGCACGTCATCGTCTCCGACTGCATCGCCGATACCGACACCACGCGTCATGCCCACATCCTCTTGCCGGCTCTCGCCTGGGGCGAGAAGGATGGCAGCGTCACCAACTCGGAACGCCGCATTTCGCGCCAGCGCCGCTTTTTACCCGTGCCCGGCGAGGCCCGCGCCGACTGGTGGATCCTGAGCGAGGTCGGTCGTCGTCTCGGCGGCGGCAGCATGTTCGATTATCAGAACGCGGCGCAGATCTTCCGTGAGCACGCAGCCCTGTCGGTCTATCGCAATGCCGGCGCGACGCGCCGCCGTTTCCATCTTGCGGGACTGGCGCAGATCGACGATGCCGCCTACGAGCAGATGACGCCGCAGCAGTGGCCCGTCGATGCGCCGGCGCACCCCTACGCCGATCATCACGTCAGCCACGCCGATGGCCGGGCGCGACTGATCCCGGTGCGTCAGGCGCCCGACCATGACCGCCGCGATGCCAAACACCCCTGGCTGCTCAATACCGGTCGTCTGCGCGATCAGTGGCATACCATGACGCGCACCGGACTGAGCGCGACCTTGCTGGCGCACACCCAGGAGCCTTATGTCGATATCCACCCTGACGACGCCCAGGCTCTCGGGATCAAGGACGACGATCTCGTCGCCCTGCACCGGCAGGAGGCACACAGCGTCCTGCGTGCGCGCCTGTCGACGCAGCAGCGCCGCGGCGAGCTCTTCGCCCCCATCCACTGGACGGGCGTACTGTCGCGCAGCGGTCGCATCGGCCCGCTCGTACACGCCCGTTGTGATCCCCTCTCCGGTCAACCCGACAGCAAAATGAGCTGTGTCGCTCTGCAGATTCCCGACATCGCCTGGCAGGCCAGCCTGGTCAGTGCTGCAGCCCTACCCCTGCCGCCGCTCTACTACGCCACACAAATACGCCTAGGCCAGGGCTTCCGGCAGGCCCTCGCCGAGGTCGCCGGGGGCATGAGTTTTGCCGACTGGCTGCACGGCCTGACCTTGCCGACCCTGGAGATGATCACCGCCGATGATGCAGCGGCGAACTGGCATCGTCGCGCCTGGCTGGAGCAGGGCCGCTTGGTCGCCTTCCTGGCCGCGCCATGGCCCTCGACCGCCGATCTCGACTGGGCCTCATCCCTGCTCGGTCAGCGCCTCGATGGCCAGCAACGCAAACGCCTCCTCGCCTTGCAGGCGGGCACAGCGAGCAGCGCGCGCGGACGGCGTATCTGCAGCTGTTTCGGGGTGCACGAGCAGACCTTGATCGCGGCCATACGCGCTGGTCGACTCGACTCCGTCGCTGCCATCGGCCAGGCGACGCGCGCCGGCAGCAACTGTGGCTCCTGTCAATCCGAGCTGGCCGAGCTGCTGCGCCGTGAGCAGGCTCTGCGCACCACGGCAGTGCAGCCCGGACGTGCACTGCACCAGGATCCCTCCTGAATCTGCGAGAAAAATTTGCAACAGCACCTGCCAAAGATTTTAACATTATGAAAAACAAGAACAAAATGTAAAATTTCGCCGTTGGCACGTTCTCTGCTTTGAAACCCTTGAAGCCGCGATAGGAGCGATAGGGTGATGCAGTGCAGCTTGAAGGTGGTGATCGTCGGTAACGGCATGGTCGGTCAGAAACTGGTCGAACTCCTGCACGCGAGTGAGCGTCGCGACCTCGTCATCACGATACTGGCCGAAGAGCCACGCCCGGCCTATGACCGTGTGCATCTATCGGCGTATTTCTCCGGCCGCGACGCCGATGACCTCGCTCTCGCCCGCGTCGAGGACTTCGCTGCACACGGCAGCCATCTGCATCTGAACACCCGCGTCACGGCCATCGACCGCGACGCTCGCTGCGTCTTCACCGCCAGCGGCGAATCCATCGCTTATGACCATCTGATTCTGGCCACCGGATCCTATCCTTTTGTACCGCCGATCCCGGGCAAGGACACGGCCACCTGTCACGTCTACCGCACCATCGAGGACCTCGAGGCGATCCAGGCGAGCGCGCGCGATGCGCGCACCGGTGTGGTCGTCGGTGGCGGTCTTCTCGGCCTTGAAGCGGCAAAAGCCCTACGCGATCTCGGCCTGGAGACGCATGTCGTTGAGTTTGCTCCACGCCTGATGGCGGTGCAGATCGATGAGGGCGCCGGCCAGCTGCTGCGCAGCAAGATCGAGGCGCTCGGTGTCAGGGTACACACCCAGGCACAGACGCAGTCCATCGTCGACGGCGCAACAGCGCGCCACCGCATGCTCTTCGCCGACGGCCAGCATCTCGACACCGATCTCATTCTCTTTTCCGCCGGCATCCGTCCACGCGACGAACTCGCCCGGCAGGCTGGCCTTGTCTGTGGTGAACGCGGCGGCATCGTCATCGACGATCATGGCCGCACCTCCGACCCGCATATCTATGCCATCGGCGAATGTGCTCTCTGGGGTGGCCGCATCTATGGCTTGGTGGCACCGGGCTACCGTATGGCGGAAGCGGTCGCCGCGCATCTGCTCGGTCATCCGGGCAACGGCTTTCAGGGCGCCGACATGTCGACCAAGCTCAAACTCCTCGGCGTCGATGTCGCCTCCATCGGTGATGCACACGCCCAGACCGAAGGCGCCCGTTCCTGTTTCTTCATCGACGAGATGCAGGGCATCTACAAGAAAATCGTCATCGATGCCGCCGGCCGCCGCCTCCTCGGCGCCGTTCTCCTCGGCGACACCGAAAGCTATGGCAACCTGCTGCAGATGATGCTCAATGACCTGCCGCTACCCGAACGGCCGGGCGATCTCATCGCTACGGCGACTTCCGGGAATACGGCTCTCGGTGTCGATGCTCTGCCCGACACAGCGATCATCTGCTCGTGCAACCACGTCAGTAAAGCCGACATCATCACTGCCGTACGTGGCGGTGTCGGCGATCTCGCCACCCTGAAAACCTGCTGCAAAGCGGCCAGTTCCTGTGGCGGCTGCGCCACCCTCGCCACCCAGGTCATGCACGCCGAGCTCAAAAAGATGGGCGTCGCCGTGCGCACCGACCTATGCGAGCACTTCTCCTACAGTCGCCAGGAACTCTTCCACCTCATCCGCGTCGAAGGTCTGCGCAGCTTCGATGAACTACTGCGTCGCCACGGCCACGGTAGCGATGGCTGTGACCTCTGCAAGCCCGTCGCCGCCTCCATCTTCGCCTCCACCTGGAACCAGCATCTGCTCGATACGCCGATGGCCGGCCTGCAGGACAGCAATGACTATTTCCTCGCCAATCTGCAGCGCGATGGCAGCTATTCGGTGGTGCCGCGCATGCCTGCCGGCGAAGTCACCCCGGCAGGCTTGCTGGCCATCGCTGACATCGCTCAGCGCTATCAGCTCTACACCAAGATCACCGGAGGCCAGCGCGTTGACCTGTTCGGCGCCCGCGTCGATCAGCTGCCCGCCATCTGGGCAGAATTGATCGCTGCCGGTTTCGAGTCCGGGCACGCCTATGGCAAGGCGGTGCGCACGGTCAAATCCTGCGTCGGATCGACCTGGTGCCGCTACGGCGTGCAGGACTCCCTGCACATGGCCGTCACTCTGGAGAATCGCTATCGCGGCATCCGCTCACCGCACAAACTGAAGATGGCCGTCTCCGGCTGCACACGCGAGTGCGCGGAGGCGCAGAGCAAAGATATCGGCGTGATCGCCACTGACAAGGGCTGGAACCTTTACGTCTGCGGTAATGGCGGGATGAAGCCGCGCCACGCTGAGCTGCTCGTCGGCGATCTCGATGATGCGCGCCTGTTGCAGCTCATCGACCGCTTCATCATGTTTTATATCCGCACCGCCGATCGACTGCAGCGCACCAGCGTCTGGCGCGAGCAGATGGAAGGCGGCCTCGACTATCTACGTGCGGTGGTCGTCGACGATGCCCTCGGTCTGGCGGCCGAGCTCGAAGCCGATATGCAGCATCTCGTCGACAGCTACCGCTGCGAATGGAAAGCGACTTTGGAGAGTCCGGAAAAACTTGCGCGCTTCCGTCACTTCATCAACAGCGAACAGCCGGATGAGCATCTCGCTTATACCGCCGAACGCGGTCAGCGCCGCCCCCTGCACCACCATGAGCGTCATGAGCAGCACGAAACCATCAACGTCGACACCCACCCCTGATAAGGAGATGATCGCATGACCCTGCCTGCCCACATCACCACTGATCTGCAGTGGATACGCGTCGCACCCTGCACCGCCATCCCCACTGGCCTCGGCGTCGGCGCCCTGATCCAGGGTCAACAGCTGGCCATTTTCCGCTGCGGCGATGGCAGTTTACGCGCCATCAGCAATTACGATCCGATCGGCGCAGCACACGTCCTGGCACGCGGCCTGATCGGTCAGATCCGTGGTCAGCGCGTGGTCGCCTCACCGCTTTACAAACAGCACTACGACCTCGACACCGGACGTTGTCTGGAAGAACCCCAGGTCTTCGTCCCCATTTTCCCGGTCCGCGAGGAAGCCGGCTATATTGAGATAGGGGTCGCCGCCTGAAGATCGCACTGGTTGATTGATCCAAGTCAAGAATCCACGCATCGACGCCTGCCCAAGAGGTGGGCGTCCGATGTATAAGTGGCTTATTAAATACATCTTCAAATCATCCACCATGACGATTCACCCAGGAAGTCCGCCCATGAAAAATCCCCCCTTTCTCCCCTCCCTGTTTCTATCAACGCTGAGCGCGCTGACCTTGAGCGCCCAGGCCGATGCCCTGCTCGACATGATCAACCAGGGTCACGCCGACGCCGATCTGCGCTATCGTATCGAGTCGGTCAGCCAGGATAATGCCCTCAAGGACGCGCGCGCCTCGACGGCGCGCCTGCGCGCCGGCTATGAGACCGGCGACTATCACGGCTTGTATGTCGATGGCGCCGTGCAAAGCCTCGGTGTCGTCGGCCAGGATTTTTACAACAGCACCAGCAATGGCAAGACCGGCTATGCCACCGTCGCCGATCCGGCCATCACCGAGGTCGATCAGCTCTTCCTCGGCTATCACGGTCTGCCTGCCAATGATTTCAAATACGGCCGTCAACGCCTGCAGCTGGACAACGAACGCTACATCGGCAATGTCGGCTGGCGGCAGATCGAGCAGACGTTTGACGCCGCCACTTGGGTCAACCACAATCTGCCGCAGACGACGCTGACCGTCGCCTATCTCTACAAGATCCATCGCGTCTTTGGCGACTATGTGACGACGCCGGCGGGACAGTTCGGCTCGCGTTCACCGTTGTTCAATCTCGCCTATACCGGCCTGCCCGGTACCCAGGTCGTGGTGTATGACTACCTCGTCGACCTGACCACCGTCGGCGCGCCCTTGCTGCCCGCTTATCAATCGACACGCAGCCGTGGTCTACGCCTCAGCGGCAGCCAGCCCCTCGCTCAGGCTACGCATCTGCTCTACACCGCCGAGGCGGCGCTGCAGTCGAATGGCCTGGACAATGATCATGCCTTCGAAGTGCACTACAGCTTCTACGAAGCCGGTATCGACAGCCATGGCTTTAGCCTGAAGCTGAGCCGCGAGCAGCTCGGTAGCAACGGACAAGTCGCTTTCCAGACCCCCTTGGCGACCCTGCACGCCTTCAATGGCTGGGCCGACATGTTCCTGCAGACGCCGCAAGCCGGTCTCGTCGACCGCTTCGTCACCCTCGGCTCAACCCTGGATGAAACGCCGGTGGCCCTGATCTACCATGATTTTCGTGCCGATCAGGGCGGCGCACACTTCGGCAGCGAGATCGACGCCCAGGTGACGCATAATTTTGGACGCCACTATGTTCTGGGCGCGGCACTCGGCGCCTATCACAACATCGACCTGATCAAGGCGACGGCCTACGCGCCCGCCACCCCGTCGACCACCAAGGCCTGGGTCTGGGTCGAGATGAAGTTGTAAGAGATCCTTGCCAGCGATGCGCGTGGATGGTGCCGACTAGGCTCGAGCGTGGTTTTTCAGCTAGTATCGGGCCTGACCCTGACCATGGATGGTTCATGCACTTCACCCTCGCCTCGGTGGCACGTTTCTGGTTCTTCTGGTTCGTCGGCTGCCTGCTGATGAGCTGGTTCTCCGGCTGGTGGCTCCTGGCGCGCCGTTATGGAGAGTCCGCACCGCCGCAGCGCTGGCATCACATCTTCGCTTCCGGCTCGCTGGCGCGCGCGCGCTGGCCGGCCATCCAGTACCATGCCACCTTCTTTCTCGCCTGGAATGAGCAGGGCCTGACCCTCGCCGTCTTTTTCCCGGTGCGTCTGGCGCATGCCCGCCTGCATCTGCCCTGGCCCACGGTCAGTGCCGTACGACGCGTGCCCTGGCTGGGGCTGTGGCAGCAGACCGAGATCCAGTTCGAGCAGGGCCGCTACCGTCTACGCCTGCGCGGGCGCGCCGGCACACAGGCCTTCAACGCAGCACAACAACAGCGGGCCAGCTGCGGCCCTTAGCACCCGGGTGCCGAAGCTAAGGCGAGCTCACAGCGGCGAACGGCCGCCAACGCCGCCCATCAGCACCAGGAACAGCGGCTGCGCGGTGATCACCCAGCCGGCAGTGACGGCAATGATAGTTGCTGGACGGACATGGTCATGGCGAGCAAGCCAGTCCCCGAAAAATCAGCGTCAGCCCTTGCCGCAAGCTCTCTTCGAAATCCACTTGCAGCGCGCTGAGACTCGGCTGCTGCAAAGCCTTGCGCACGGCCTCGGACGGGTGGCTCTGGGGCCACAGGCCGGCTATGAGCACCAGAACATAGTGTATCGACTGGCCGAGATCATGCAGCGGCACGCTCGGCAAAGCACGATGCAAGGCCTGCACCAGCCGGCCGAGAACCTCGAAGCTGTGCTGCTTGAACGCGAGCACCGCGGCATCGGAGGCATGCTGCTCCAGGACGCTGGAAACCTGGCTCAATAGCTGGCACATACGGCTTTCAGTGGCGGTGGTGGTGGCGATCGCGGCGGCGGCGGCGGCGATATCGTCGCTGCCGTCAAGGCCACTCAGGGCGGCTTCGATACTGTCCATCCAGCGCCGACCATCTTCGCGTAGCAGCTCCAGCAGAATGGCTTCGCGGCTGTCGAAATAGCGATAGAGGTTGGATTTGGCCAGGCCGGCGCGGCGAGCCACTTCATTCAGACTGATGTGCTCAGGCTTGGCCTCCTGCAGCAGTTCAGCCATGGCGGCAAGTATGCTGTCCCGGCGCTGCGCCACTTGCTCGGGCTTGCGAGCGCGCACGAAGAGGCAACAGTCATCATATTTCATGGCGATCCCCCGGGGTGAGCAGCTGGTCGATTGACAAAAGACCATCAGTCTCTTAAATTGAAGACTGCCGGTCTTTTATTGATCTTAGCACACTCTGCCAGAAGCCGCCCTATCCCGAGGATATCGTCATGACCTGGACTTCCGCACAAATTCCTGATTTATCAGGTAAAACCATTTTGATCACCGGTGCCAACAGCGGCCTGGGCTTGCAGACGACGCGCCATCTTGCCGCTGCCAAGGCCAGGGTCCTGATGGCTTGCCGAGACGCCGACAAAGGCGTTCGCGCCATGGACGACCTTCGCGCCCACGTTCCTGAAGCCAAGCTCGAATTACTCGAACTGGATCTGGCCGACTTGGCCTCGGTCGGTCGTCTGGCCGATCGCCTGTTGGCCCAGGAGACCCAGCTCGATGTATTGATCAACAACGCCGGCGTCATGGCGCCGCCTTTCCAGCGCACACAAGATGGCTTTGAGCTGCAGTTCGGCACCAATCACCTGGGACACTTCGCGCTGACCGGCCGCCTACTGCCGCTGCTCCATGCCGCACCCGCAGCGCGCGTGGTGACCGTGAGCAGCATGGCCCACCGCTTTGGCGGCATCCGCTTGGACGACCTGAACTGGCATCAGCGCCGCTATTCTGCCTGGCTCGCTTATGGTCAGAGCAAGCTCGCCAACCTGATGTTCGCGCTGGAACTGCAGCGTCGCAGTGCTGACCTGGGCGGCCGTCTTCAGTCTTACGCGGCGCATCCGGGCTATGCCGCCACCCATCTGCAGGACGATATGCCGGGAGGCAAAATCTTCAATGCCCTGTTTGCCCAATCGGCAGAGGCCGGAGCCTATCCCAGCCTATTGGCCGCCACCTCGACGGAGGCGGAGCCGGGGAGCTACTACGGGCCTCGCATTCTCGGCACATGGGGCGCGCCGACCCGTGCCAGCATCCGACCCCTGGCGAAAAGAACGAATATTGCGCGCCAGCTGTGGCAGGTCTCAGAGCAGCTGACCGGCGTCGTCTATCAGCGCGCCTGCGGACCGGCTCGGTGACGACCATGAAGGCCATAGCGCAGGCATCAGCCCACTGAGCCGCTACACAGCACAATTTCAGGAGACTCAGCGTGAGCACGATTGCAACGACAAAATCCATGCAGCTGTTGAAGTTCGGCCGCAGCAGCCAAGGCAAACTTCAGCTGCGCGAGGCGCAGATTCCACAGGCTGGGCCTGATCAAATCGTGATCAAAATCCAGGCCAGTAGCCTGAACCCGCATGACTGGAAGTATTACGAAGCCCTGCGGCGCATCTATCACCTGCCGCTGCCGCTGCCTGCGCTCACGCTAGGACACGATCTGTCGGGCACCGTCGTTTCCGTGGGCGCCAAGGTCAAGCGGTTTCGGGTTGGCGACGATATTTTTGCCATGAGCCTGAAAACCGGCGCATTCGGACAATACTTGGCGGTGGCGGCGGGTCAGGCCGCCGCCAAGCCGCGCAACTTGCCTCATGCCGAGGCGGCCAGCCTGCCGATGGCAGCGCTGACGGCGTGGCAGGCGTTGTTACTTGCAAGCTTACAAGACGGCGAGCGCGTCCTGGTGCTGGGGGGATCCGGTGGGGTGGGCTCGCAAGCCATCCAGATCGCAAAAGCGAAAGGTGCGCATGTCGCCGCTGTTTGCAGCACCTCCAACGTCGCTCTGGTCAGCTCTTTGGGCGCCGAACAAGCCTTCGACTACAAGAAGATCGACGTCCTGGAGAGCGGTCAGCAATTCGATGTCGTGTTGGACACCGCCGGCACTTTAACCCCCACTTCCGTCAAGAAAATTCTTGCACCCAGTGGAAGATTTGTCAGTACCGTGCCCAATGCCGCCATCATCCTCGCGACGCTGTTATCGTACATTCCCGGCATCCCGCTCCACGCCACCCGGACGCTCATTGCCTTGCCGATCGGCCGGCACCTCGAAGAAATAGCTCGTCTCGTCGAGGATGGAAAGGTCAGGCCGGTGATCGACCGTGAATTCCGGTTGGAGGATATCGACAGCGCCATTGCCTACAGCAAGACGGGTCGGACGCGAGGAAAAATTGTGCTGTCCATTCAATGAACGTCGGCGATCCAGCGAAAAACCAGCAGACATCCGCCACTCACATGGGCAATGCAGGGAGCGCGCGATCAGCAGGGAGCCCAACATCAGGCGAGATTTCACCCCTTGCGCCCCTGGACATCATGCTCGCAACAGGTCGGGGCAGGAGGGGGGCGTAGAGGCAGTGTATGCCGACGCGAGCATCTGGCTGACCCGGAAAATGCTGGGTATGCTGTACGACATCAACGTGTATACGATGAACGAGCACCTGAAGAGAATCTTTGCCGACAGCGAACTGCCTGCGCCGCCAAGGCCCACGCCGAAAGCGATTTTGAGAAATACCGCATCGATTTCAAGCGCATACTGAAGTAAATTGCCGGTGACAGTACACCGGATGGCCGCAAGGAGTAACGCGATGGCCACGAAGAAAACCACCAAATCAACACCCAGCTGGGGCGACGTCAAAACCAAGTTGGCCGCTTTCGACCGCGCTGGCCTGCTGGCTTTGGTGCAAAACCTATATGCCGCCAGCAAGGACAACAAAATCTTCCTGCACGCTCGCTTGGGCCTGGGCGACGACCCCCTGGAACCGTACAAGGACATCATCATCCGCTGGATCAATCCGCCGGATTTCCGCAATCCGATCTCGGTAGCCAAGGCCAAGAAAGCCATCAGCGACTACAAGAAGGCGCTCGGTCAACCCGAAGGTTTGGCCGAGCTCACGGTGTTTTACTGCGAAGAAGCGTTCGACTTTTTGGCCGGATGCTACATCGACGCCGAAGGCTTTTACGATGCGCTGGTGCGGATGTTCAAGCAGGCGCTGGAATATGTGCTGGCCTTGCCCGCCGCGCAACAGACCGCATTCCTTGTACGTCTCGATCGGGTGCGGCAACTGGGGCAAGACCTTGGTTGGGGTGTGGGCGGTGACTTCAACCGTTTCTGGTCGACAGCAGGTTTGACGTGCGACAGATGAAATTCTGTTGGCGCCATTTTGGCGCCAGCGATAGACGGAACCATCAGATTCATGCAGGAGGTGATGATGGCAAACACCCTTGCCAAGCAGGACCGCATCGGCGCTTGAGTGCCTTATGAGGTTTATGAAACCCTGCGTCGTGCCGCTGAATTGACGGGCGCTACGGTCAATCAATTTCTGGTGCAGGCTGCCCTCAAGGAGGCTCAGGAGGTGATCGAGCGCGAGGAGGTCATCCGCCTCAGTCCGCGCGACTGGAACTGGCTGCTCGATTTGATGGAAAACCCGTCCAAGCCGAATGCCAAGCTGAAGGCTGCCATGAAGCATTATCAGAAAGCCAAGTGCGACGATGCGGGTACTATCTTTAGCTGGGAACCATGACCGGCAGGGCTTCGACTGTGGCCGCCAGGAACTGAACGACTGGCTGCAGCAGCTCGCGCGCCAGCATCAGGACAAGGGGCTGTCGAAAACCTTCGTCGCCATCTGTGAAGACGAACCGCCACAGCGCGTGTGGTTTTGAATTGGGCACTGTTCGGCATGCCAACCGCGCCCCAATCACGTCAGGAACTGACGGTGGCAGAGTTTACGCCCTGCGAAACTCCAACCCATCGCTTAGCGACTTGGTTGGAGTAGTTCATATCAACAAGCACCCCCTATGACCGACATTCGGCTTTTCGCCCTGTTGGACGATGCCCTTATCAATGGAGTAGGATTAAATCCTATCAACCCTCATGGATCTGTCCTCATGCGAACCACCCAGCAGATGAGCATCACCCTCCCCAACGACATGGCAGACATCGTCAAAGCCAAAGTCCGTGCTGGTGAATATGCCAGTGAAAGCGAGGTCATTCGCGATGGACTGCGGGT
>JAKBFV010000039.1 GCA_021833365.1 Pseudomonadota bacterium
CCTGTGGAGAGGAAGGCGCTGGCGTGTGCCGCAAGGCGCGCGCGAAACCGTCCTCATCGAAGCAGGAAGTCAGCGGCAGATTTGCTCGGACATGAGCAGGTTTGCGTAGGTCTGGCGGAACGGTGCGGTACATGATCGATGGCGCGAACGGCAGCAGATCCTTCTGTCGCATCAGGTACGCCGCCAGTGCCGCCATATAAGCAAGATGCGCCGAGGCGGACGGCTCATGGCGGGCGAGGCGCGACAACCAGGGATGACGCGTCGGCAGCACGCCCATCTTCTCGAGCAAGCGGGTATAGATCTCCGCTTCCGGCAGACACTCATCCGGCACCGGAAAGAGTGGCTGGCGCAGGTGAAAGAAATTCGCCGGAAACTCGAGATTGAAGCCCGTCGCCTCACACTTCTCGAACTGCGACGCGGCGGGCAGGACATAGTGCGCCAGGCGTGCCGTCTCGGTCATGGCGACGTCGACCACCACCAGCAGATCGAGTGCCGCCAGGGCTTCGGTGAGGGCGGACGTATCCGGCCAGGTCAGCACGGGATTGCTGCTGTCGACGAAAGCCGCGCGAATACGACGATCACCGGCGCGCAGAATCTCATCGGCGAGGATGCTCGGCGGCAGGATGCCGGCGATGGGAAACATGCCATGATAGGCGGTACGGCGGATGTGTGCTTTGCGCTCATCGGTATGACTGAGCAGAGGCAGCAGGAAAGTGTGCAGGTTGTTGCCCCCGGGTTGACCAAAATGCCCGGTGAGCAGATAGAGCAGCTTTTCCAGATAGCCGTTCAGCGTCGTATGCAGGGTGTGCTGCAGACCGAGATCGATGCGCACGCAGGCGCGCCGCGCCGTCGCAAAACCACGCGCCACCCGCTCGACGTCAGCGAGAGCGACGTCGGCGCGCGCCACATAGTCGGCCACCGGAATCTCTGCCAGGGCTTGCTCCACCGCCGCAAAACCCTGGCAGTGGCGTGCGATGAAAGCGCGGTCATGCAAGCCTTCGCGCACGATGATCGCCAGCATGGCGCTCAGCAGGTAAGCGTCCGTACCAGGTTTGAGCTGCAGGTGGAGGTCGGCCTGCCTGGCCGTTTCCGTGCAGCGTGGATCGATCACGACCATGCAGCGCTGCGGATCTTTGCGCAGCGCTTTCAAGGTGTCACGCGCATTGGGAATGCCATGCGACTGGAAGGGGTTGCAGCCGATGAACAGCACATAGTCGGCGTGCTCGACGTCTTCCGTGGTATGGCAGAGCTGACTGCCGAAGATACGGCCATTGAGCCAGAAATCCCCTGTCTTCTCCTGCCCCAGCGAGTTGTAGGCATAGCGGCTGCGCATGGCGGCGCGCAGCTGGCCACTGCCATAAGCACCACCGAGATGGTTGCCCTGGCCGCCCCCACCGAGAAAGGCGAAAGCGTCACCGCCGTGTGCCTCGCGCAGGTGCAGCAGGCGGCGGGCGATGTCATCGAGCGCCGCATCCCATGACACGCGGACGAAGCTGCCGTCAGGCTGGCGCTGCAAAGGATGCTGCAATCTGTCGGCGTGCTGCTGGTAATGCTGCAACCTGGCCGCTTTTTGACAGATATAGCCGCGGCTGATCGGGTGATCCTCATCACCGCGGATGCGCCTCATGACCCCATTCTCGACCTCCACACTCAAGCCACAGTTGCGCGAGCACAGGATGCATGCCGTTTTTGCCACGCTCATGAGCGCTCTCCATCGACCCACCGCCTGGGCTCATCATGGGATAACGATTGTTATTATAACGAAAGTTATTCTATGATCGAGAACAAGTCAACCGCCACAGGATCCGTATGCGCTATCCGCCCGATCACAAGCAGAGTAGCCGCGCCCGGCTGGTCGAAGCCGGTGCCGCGCTCGCCAAACAGGAAGGCTTTGGCAACACCGGCCTGCAGGCGCTGATGGCGGCGGCCGATATGACCACCGGCGCCTTCTACTCGCAATTCAGGTCGAAGCCGGAATTGCTGCAGGCCATCGTCGCGCACGAACTATCCAAGACCCTGGACTGGTTTGAAGGCAAGTCGGCCGCTGAGATCGCCCGTAGCCTGAACGCCTATCTCAGCATGCAGCACGCGGAAAACCCGGCGCAGGGCTGCGCCATACCCGCCCTGGGGGCAGAGGTCGCCCGCGCCGATGATGCCACCCGGCTCACCTTCGAGCAGCTCATCCTGCGCGTGCATGCCGCCATCGCCGACGCCACCGGCGATGAACAGCTACCCTGGGTGCTCATCAGCCAGGCGGTCGGCGCCATCGTCCTGGCACGCGCCATGTCCACCCGGGCGGTACGCCAGACTCTGCTCGCGACGGTACGGATCGAGTCGACACGCCGGCTGCTGCAGGAGCCCTGAGGCCAGACACGCTGATAACGTGTCGGACTATACTGGCTTTACGATTCCCTACCACGCCCGGCCAGCGCTCTGCCGCCGGCGACACCGCACGACGCTTGAAGCGCTTGCTGCCCTTCTCAGGACTGCCATGCGTACGCCGCGAGCGTGCTACACTCGCCCTTCCGCAGAGGGCCGACAGGAGAAGAGGTTGCAGGGCTGGAATGAGCTTTATGGCTGGCTGAGCCTGCACGCCAGCTGGGTGCCTCTGATCATCTTCATGACGGCCTGCCTCGAGGCTCTCGCCGTCGTCGGCATCGTCGTCCCTGGCATTCCGATGATGTTTGGCCTCAGCCTCATCGCCGGACGCACCGGCATCGACCTCAGCACCATCTTCGCCGCCGGCATCGCCGGCGCTCTGCTCGGCGACGGCATCAGCTTCTGGCTGGGTAAATTTTTTCAGCACGGTGTCGAAGAGGTCTGGCCGTTCCGCACCCACCCGCAATGGCTGCAGCAGGGCGAGGCCTTTTTTAACCGGCACGGCGGCAAGAGCATCATCATCGGCCGCTTCATCGGCCCCTTACGCACTTTTGTCCCTCTGTGCGCCGGCATCCTGAACATGCCTGGCTGGCGCTTCACCGCCATGAACATCCTCTCCACCCTGGTCTGGGCGCCGGTTCACATCCTGCCCGGCTATCTGCTCGGTTCCGCCTTCGACGATCCGCTCATGCCGGGGCGCCAGCAGATCTGGTTTCTGCTCGGTCTCGTGCTGACCATCTTCATCCTCATCCGTCTCCTCCTCCTCCTGCACGACGTCGGCGAACCCTGGCTACGCCGTCTCAGCCATCGCCTGCCCCTGCATCGCTGGTCGCTGATCGATCAGGCGCCGAGCCACCAGCTCGGTGCCCTGTTCATCGCCCTGAGCGCCCTGAGCGCCTATCTTCTGCTCTATCACGGCCTTGCCTCGCCACAAATACGCCATCTCGACCATCTCGTCGATCAGCAGCTGCTCGCCCTGCACCAGCCCTTCATGGACTATCTTTTCGTCGCCCTGTCCGTCCTCGGCTACCACAAGCCCATGCTCGCTCTCGGGGGCTGCCTGATCTTCTATTTCATGGGGCGCGCCGCTTATGGTACGGCACTGCTCAGCTTCATCGTCGGCCTCGCCGGCCTCTGGCTCCTGCCCATCCTGCTCGGCGGCCTACCGGGTGGCTTTCCCAGCCTGCCGGCCCTGTCGACGGTGATGATCTGGGGCTTCATCGGCGTCGTCATCGCGCGCTCTCTACCACATGCGCAGCGCGTCCGGCCTCTCGCTCTCGTCCTCACCCTGATCGTTCTCACCCTGGTCGCCAGCCTCTATCTCGGTCGCAGCCGTTTGAGTGAAGTCCTCGGCGGCGTCCTGCTCGGCGTCGGCCTGCTCTCCCTGATCCGCTACGCCTATTACCGCAGTTGCCGCCTCAGCCTCGGCGGCCAAGAAGTGTCGCTGATGGTCAGCATCGCCCTGGTGCTGATCAGCATCGGCATGGTCCTGCCGGAAATGGATCGCGCCATCCATCACTACGCCCCCCTGCAGAGCTCCCTGCAGCAGCACCACGCCTTGCAGCAGAAACGGCACCATCCGCCGCCGCACCACCACGATAATGGTCGCCGCGATACCTGGAAAATCAAGGAGCCGGTTGCAAGAGTTCCCGCAAAGTCTGACTGGCCGGCGATTGCGGCGCCAGCGCTGCTGCCTGCCGCGCCCACGCCAGTGCCTCCTGGTGGCGTCCCTGCGCCTGCAGCAGGTCCGCCAGATTATTCATGGCCTGCCAATTCCTCTGGCACGCGATCGAGCGTCGATAAGCCTGCTCCGCTGCCCTGAAATCATGCAGGGTGCGCAGGGCATTGCCAGCGAGCAGAGGGATGCGCGCGTCCGCGGGCTGCTCATGCGCCAATTGCTGGTAAGCCGCCAGGGCGGCGCGCGGGTGCACGCGCTCGAGGATGGCCGCCGCGGACAGGAGAGAAGCGGCCGGCAGATCCTGTGGCAGATGCCGTGGATCGACGACGATCATGGCGAACCCGCCAGCGCGCAGCCAGACACGCTCGAACACCGGCATGGGCAGACGCAACAGATGCTTCTTGCCGGCGTGCAGCAACCACTCGCGCCGGCGCGGATCCCAACCACTGATGACGGCATAATGCCAGCGCGGCCAGAAAGGCAGGGCAAGGTTCATGAGCACCAGCACCGGGCGACCGGCGTCGAGTTGATCGAGGAGAGTCCCCATATCAGGGGCGAGGGGTAATGCCAGCAGGCCTTGGCGACGCACCGCCGCCAGCATCTCGAGACTGAGGGCGCCGTGTCTTTGCGGGATGTAGGTCGCCTGCGTCAGCGCACTCTCGGCGACCTGGCGTCCAGCGCCATTCAACACCGTCGCCAGCGCCGCTGGCGCGCAGAGATCGGCGTGTTGTTGCACAAAGACGGGCAGCGTCAGATCGACAGCACGTTGCAGGCGCGGATCAGCCTGTTGCCGCAGGGTGCGCGTCTGCACCGGCAGGCAGCCGGAGAGCCCTGCCAGACACAGCAGCAGGACTCCGGCAGCGCCACGGCGCATCAGCGACGAATGGAGCGGGTGAACGGGAAGACCTTGGTCAGGCCGAGAATGTCGGTGACCAGGAGCAGGACGAAAATGAAGACCAGGGTGCCGAGGATGTCCATGCCCCCGGCCGGTGCCGACTGTACATGCTGGTAGAGCTGATGCACTTCATCATCGCTCAGTGCCTGCGTTCGCGCCGCTGCGTCCTGGGGATCGACACCCATGGCCAGGAGGCGCGACTGTACGTCCTGGCGCGCCAGGAAGGTCTTGACCGCCGCACGCTCCTGCTGCGCTTGCGGCGAGGAGGCGCTCGCCTGCAGAACCTGCTCACTGCCCACGACATCGGCGCGCGCCGGTATCCAGACCACCGACAACATCACCAGTAGCGCACGCGCCACCCACTGCATGGCATGTTTTTGCATGGCTCCCCTTACTCCTTCCGTGTGTTAAAAGGCCATTTTACGGGAATGCGCCGGCGCTCATCCAGCCTCTGCATGGATCTGTGATCGCCGTCGCAAGCTATCCTGACATTGTCATCACGACACGATCATTGCATGCTAGTGCTTTAAGTCCGCGGATGAGACCTGCACCCATCATGATGTCATGGCACTCCCTGCTCAGCGCTCATCGCCTCGGCGCCAGCGCGCGTCCCGAACTGGCGCGTAGTCCCTATCACAAGGACCACGACCGCATCGTCTTCAGCAGCGCCTTCCGCCATCTCAACCGCAAGACCCAGGTGCATCCTTTCGCACGCAACGACCACGTCCATACCCGCCTCACCCACAGCCTGGAAGTCGGCTGCGTCGGACGCACCCTCGGTCAGCTGGTCGGCGAACAACTGGAGGACCGCCTGCCCGGACATCTCAGCGCCGTCGATATCGGCGCCATCATCCAGTCCGCCTGTCTCGCGCACGACATCGGCAACCCGCCGTTCGGCCACGCCGGTGAATTTGCCATCCGCGAATGGTTTTTGCATGCCGACCGGCGCTCCTTGCTGGCGCGCATGAGCGCGACCGAAGCGCATGACCTGTGCAACTTCGAGGGCAATGCCCAGGGCCTGCGCCTGCTCACCCAGACCGAGCATCATCCCTTTCAGGGCGGTATGCGCCTGACCTTTGCCACTCTCGGCGCTTACATCAAATATCCATGGTCGGCGCGCGTGCAGACGCTGAGCGCGCACATGCCGAAGTTCGGCTGCTATCAGAGCGAGCTCACCATCATGCGCAGCATCGCCAGCGAACTCGGCCTCATCGAGCAAGGCAGCGACTGCTGGAGCCGCCATCCCCTCGCCTATCTGGTCGAGGCCGCCGACGATCTCTGCTATGCCCTGATCGATCTTGAAGATGGCATCGAGATGAATATCTTGCCCTATGATCTGGTCGAGCCCCTGTTCATGGCCCTGCTCGCCGATCAGGCCATACCGCCGGAATTGACGCAGAGCGACAGCACACCGCGCCGCAAGATCGCTGCCTTGCGCGGCGCCGCCTTCAATGTTCTGGTGCAGGCCATCGCGGCCACCTTCGTGCGCAATGAATCCGCCCTGCTGCACGGGCAGCTGCGCGGCTCTTTGTTGCAGCATGCGCCAGCGCATCTGCACGCCGGCATCGAGGCAGCCAAGGACTTGGCGCGCACACGCATCTTCGCCAATCCGCGCAAGGCACAGATCGAGCTCGGCGCTTACGCCACGCTCGGCACCCTGCTCGACTCCTTCATCGAGGCGGCTCTGGCGGAGCTCGAGGAGCAGGCACAGACCTTTCGTCACCGTCGCCTGCTCGACATGCTCGACGCCCACCTGAAAATGCCCGTGCGCAGCCCCTACGAAGCCTGCTTGCGCGTTCTCGACTATGTGACCAGCCTGTCCGATCACAACGCCATGGATCTGGCGCAAAACCTCAATGGCCGTATCGAGCGCGCCTATTAGCAGAGGCTGGTGGCTTGTGCTAGTCTAAACGCCAGTCCCCAGGAACATCGGCCATGGCGCGCATACTCATCGTTGAAGATTCTCCCACCGAACAGACCGCCATGGTGCTGCTCCTGCGCCAGCACGGCCATGAAGTCTGGACCGCCGACAACGGCCAAAAAGCCCTCGATGCAGCGCGCGATTGTCAGCCACAGCTGATCTTCATGGATGTGGTCATGCCCATCCTCAATGGCTACCAGGCGACGCGCGAACTGAAAAAAGACGCTGCCACCGCCGACATCCCCGTGGTCATGCTCACCAGCAAGACGCAGGATTCCGACCGCTACTGGGGCATGCGCCAGGGTGCTCAGGCCTATCTGTGCAAACCCGCCTCCAGCGAGGATATCCTCAAGACGGTGGCGCAGTTCATCACCAACTGAGCGCCTTGCCCTGGCACGCCTCTTGCGGCCGAACTCTTAATTTTTATTAAGGATCGAAGGCCCATCCCACCTTGCTATGCTCCTTGCACCATGGGCCGCACTCGCTGGCCCGACTGCAGAGGGATCGATCATGCAAACTTGGCGTTTCGTGGTGCTCGGGCTCGCCTTGGGCTCTCTTTCAGCCTGCACCAGCGTCGGCTCAGGCAAACGTGCCATCGAGTGGGTGCCGAGCCGTGGCACCCTGCAACGGCCCCTCGATGAGGGCTTCCACATGGTCTCGCCCTTCAGTCAGATCTACACCTATGACCTGCGCGATCAGGAGCACCGGGAATACCTCCAGGTTCTGGCCAACAACGGTCTGTCCATCCAGCTCGACACCTCGATCATCTACCGCCCCCTGCCGCACCAGCTCTATCAGCTGCAGACGGAGATCGGCCCCAACTACTACGACGTGCTGATCGAACCTCTGCTGCGCAGCGGCGCGCGCAAGGTGGTGGGGCGCTACAGCCCGGAGGAGATCTATTCCACCAAGCGCGAGGAGGTGGAGCGCGAGATCCGTATGGAGATCGAGCATAACCTGCAAGGCCGCCATATCCAGATCGATGCCCTGCTCATCCGCGACGTGCACCTGCCCAAGATCGTCGAGAATGCCATCGAGCAGAAGCTCAAGCAGGAGCAGAATGCCCTGGCCATGAAATTCGTCATCGACAAGGAAGTGCAGGAAGCCGAACGCAAGCGCATCCAGGCGGAGGGCATCGCCAAATACCAGGAGATCATCAGCCGCGGCCTGACCCCGTCCATTCTCGAATGGCGCAAGATCCAGGCTATGGAAAAGCTGGCCGATTCGCCGAACAGCAAGACCATCGTCCTCGGCGACGACAAGAACGGCTCCTCACCCCTGCTGCTGTCGCCGCAAGTCGGCCCTTGAAACGTTCTCAGTCGTCGCTGACGTCGATATGGCCGTCGGCGACGAGCAGAGCGTGCAGGGCGGTCGGGGTATAGCCGATGAAGCGCACCTGCACGTCATCGAGGCGCAGACGCACGGCGATGCTGCCACCCGCCCAGCTGAACGACTGTGGCGCATGCGTGTAACGACTGAGCATGCCCGGCACATCGCTGAAGCGCAGCTGCAGATTTTGCGCCAGGGCATGCCTGACCTGATGACTGAGCATCCAGGCGGCACTGCGCGCCAGAGCGCTGCGTGAATCGAGGGTGTAGTCTGGGTCGATGAAGGACAAAGTCCCGGCCGTAGCATCGAGATGGGCTTGCGCGTAGAGGTCGACACGCCCCTGGATGGGCTGTAGCAGATCGAGACTGAGCACCGCCTGGTCGCCGTGACCATAGGTCCGCAAGGCTGCCAGCTCGAGGCGATGCTTGCCGACCATCCAGGGCCGATGCGCCAGGCTGGCATCGAGCAGGGCATCGGCACGCTCGAGGGGCAGATCGATGCGCAGAGCGAGATGCACGCCCTGCGCTGGCGCCAGGGCACTGAGCGGTGGCATCGGCGGCGCCGGCTGTGGCACCGGCCTGAGTCCTAGAATTTCCGGTCGCGCCTGCATCTGCAACCGCAGGTGCAGCAGCACGCCCTCGCCATGCACCTCACCGAGCGCCAGCGCCTGGGGATGCAAGAGGAGCCAGAGTCCTTGTCCGAGGGGCAAGGGCTGGTTGAGATCGGGCCAGACCCCGGCCAGGGCGGCGGCCAGACCCTGCGGCCCAAGAGCATCGGCGAGGACGGCGTCGACCTCGGCGTTGATGCGCTCACGCAGCAAAGGCAAACTCAGAACCTGATCGAGATCGACCGCCAGGGGCGCCAGCTGACAGGCTTGCAGCCATTGCACCTGCCAATTTTGTGCGCGCGCCTGCAGATGCCCCTGCAGGGTATCGAGGCGGCCCTGCAGGATGAAGCGTGCCCGCCCCGGCGCGGCCGGCGAACACCCGACCACGACGCCGTGCCCGAGATCCGCCTGCAAGGCGAGACGAACATCGACGACCACTCGATATTCCTGACCATAGACACGCAGACCGATGTCGGTGACGCTGATGCGGTGGTGCGCGATCACCGTCATGCCGAGGGGTCCTTGCAGCGCCGTGCTGCCCTGCGCCAGCGGATGCGGCAGCTGATGCAGCAACTGCACGCGCACGCGCTGCAGGTTCAGGGTCAGCGGCAGATCGACCGTGGAACTCTCCAGCGCCGGTTCCTGCAGGGGCGCTGGCGCATTGGCTGGAGCCGGCGGATGCGTGGCACAGCCGCTGAGAGGGATGGCGAGGATGAGTAAAAATAGCGGTAAAATCTTCATCCCCTCATTTTATATCTAAACTTGTTTTATGCGCCAAGGGCGCTGGACGATCATCGCCGCCGGTGCGATCGGCCGAAAAACTTGCCGCCCCTGGCGTAGGGGGATAGAGCTGGAGCATGGAGCCTGATGGTCGAACTCTTGCAGCGTTTGCAGGCCAGGGCGTCCTGGTTCAACTTTCTACCCTTGGCGCTCATTTACTGGATCCTGGCGCAGACTTCGCTGCACATCGATCTGTCCTGGTATGTCGCAGCCCTGACTTGGCTCCCGGCCGGGTTCGGCGCCGTCATCGTCTATCGCTGGCCGGTGCGCGGCGTCCTCGCCGTCCTCCTCGGCGCCCTGCTGTCGACGCTCGCCGGCTTTGATGCCGCCACCGCACCTGGCATCATGTTCACGGTGACCCTCGAGGCCATCCTCATGGCCACCGGCTTGCGCTTCATCGCTCCGTCACAGGCCCTCTACTCACTGCGCGGCAGTGTTTGGGTCATCGTTCTCGCCGGACTGGCCTGTCTGCCGGCGGCCATGCTCGGGCCCTGGGTGATGATCCAGCATCATCATGGTCATGGACAAAGCTGGTCCACCCTGGCCCTGGCGTGGTGGGTGGGGGATGTCAGTGGCATGCTGATCATGCTGCCTTTGTGCCTGCATCCCTGGCGCGATTCTCCCAACCAGAACCGCCTTGAGACCTTGCCCAGCCTGATCCTGCTCGCGGCGACCTTGCTCAGTAGCGCCATCTCCTTCATGAACCTGCTGCCCGTCGCCTCCGAGATACGCTTCATCAACTTGCCCATCCTGGTGGCGGCGGCGTTGTGGCTGCCGATGCCGGCGGCCATGGCCCTGGTCGTGTTGATGTTGCTGATGCTGGCTATCGGCAATGAGTTCGATCTCGGGTACCTGAGCAACTCACACGACCCCGGCACCTTGATCGCCCAAGGTCTGTTCATCATGATTGCTGCCGCCTTGATCATCCTGCTCGGCGGCTTGACACGCGAGCGCGAGGATCTCGAAAAAAACCTGCGCGAATCGGCGCAGCGCCTGCGTGACAGCCATCGCCAACTGGCGAGCACCAGCGCCGAACGTGAGCAGGCCCTCGCGCGCCTGCTCGAGACCGAGAAATTGACGACGCTCGGCTCGATGGTGGCGAGCATGGCGCATGAACTCAACACGCCGCTCGGCAACAGCCTGACCCTGGCCAGCGGCATCCAGCACACCAGTGCGCAACTCGAACAGATGGTGCAAGGCAAGGCCGTACAGCGCAACGACATCCTGCTGCAGCTCTCCGATCTGCAGGAAGCGGCACGCCTTCTCGTGCGCAGCAGTGAGCGCGCGCGCGACCTCATCGCCAACTTCAAGAACATGGCCGTCGACCAGAGCTCGAGCCGGCGGCGGCACTTCTATCTGCCGGAAGTCTGTCGCGACATCGTCCATCTGCTGCAGCCGCAGATACGCCGCAGCCCTTACCAGCTGCTGCTGCAATGCGATCTCGACATCTGGATGGATAGTTTTCCAGGCGCTCTCGAACAGGTGGTCATGAACCTGATCAACAATGCCTTTTTGCACGCTTTCGATGGCCGGCATGAGGGCTGGGTGCGTCTGTCGGTGCACGCCACCGACAGCGAAGAGAAGGTCGAGCTGCGCGTCTGCGACAATGGCCGCGGCATCAGCGCGACGGCCATGCAGCATCTCTTCGAAGCCTTTTTCACCACTCGCAACGACAGCGGCGGCAGCGGCCTCGGCCTCTATGTGGCGCGACAGCTGGTGCGTGACGTTCTCGGCGGTGAACTCAGCGTCAGCAGCACGCCCGGCCAGGGCAGCGTCTTCAGCCTGCTCCTGCCCTGCCTAGCCCCCGACCCGCGCCCGTCTTAGGCCGGATCGGCGACGAAAGGATTGTGCCGGCGCTCCGCACCGAAAGTCGACATGGCGCCATGTCCGGGAATGAAAGCGACGTCGTCACCGAGCGGGAAAAGCCGTTCGCGGATCGAGCGGATGAGGGTGGCACCGTCCCCGCCGGGAAAATCGCTGCGCCCGATCGAACCGGCGAAGAGCACATCGCCGACGAGGGCGAGACGGGCGCTGGCGCTGTAGAACACCATATGTCCCGGCGTATGGCCGGGACAGTGGATGACCGTCAGCGTCTGCTCGCCGAGCGTCAATACATCACCCTCCTGCAACCAGCGCTGCGGCTGCAGAACGTCGGCGAAAGGAAATCCATATTGCCGGGTGATGCTGGGCAGGGCTTGCAGCCAGTAGTCGTCGGCCATGCCCGGGCCGATCACCGGCAATTGCAGTCGTTGCGCCAGATCACCGACGGCGCCGACATGATCGACATGGCCGTGCGTGACCCAGAGCGCCTGCAGCTGCAGCTGGCGCTGCGTCACGGCAGCGAGCAGTCGCTCGGGCTCACCGCCGGCGTCGACGAGAACGGCGGCGCGCGTCTGCGTGCACCAGAGCAGGGTGCAGTTCTGGGCAAAAGCGGTCACCGGAATGATGTGATATTCGAGCATGCTGAAATCCTGAGCACTGACCCCGGCATGATACCCCATCGCCCTCTTGCACAATCGTCCTTCAACATGTTAAATCGCCGCCATTGCGGAGAGATTACCATGCCATCTTTCGATATCGTCTCAGAACTGGAAATGTTCGAAATCGCCCATGCGGTGAACAATACCAGCAAGGAGATCGCCACACGCTTCGATTTTCGCGGCAGCGAGGCGAGCGTCGAACTCAAGGAAAAAGCTCACGAGATCCAGCTCAGCGCCACCTCCGACTTTCAGGTCGACCAGCTGCGCAGCATGCTCGAGGCGCATATGATCAAGCGCCGCATCGACCCCCAGGTGATGGAGGTGAAGGACATGCAGGCTTCGGGCCGGCGCATGCTGCAGACCATCGTACTGAAAGATGGCCTCGATCAGGACAGCGCGAAAAAGATCGTCAAACTGATCAAGGAAGAGGGCTTGAAGGTACAAGCCTCCATTCAGGGCGACAAGGTGCGCGTCAGCGACAAGAAAAAAGACAGCCTGCAGGCGGTGATGGCGCTGCTACGGCAACAATCACTCGGACTGCCTCTGCAGTTCAACAACTTCAAGGATTGACCGGCCATGCCCTTCAAGAACAGCCTGACCCGCACCCTCGACCGCCTCGGCTTCATCCCGCAGGCCCTGCGCCCCGCCATCATCTCGCGCATCCTCGGGCGCGTCGTGCCCTTCGTCGGCACCAGCGGGCTGCTCTATGAAGTGCTCAGCGCTGAAGAGGTGGTGGTGTCGCTGCGCAATCGCCGACCGGTGCAGAACCATATCAAAGGCGTGCACGCCGCCGCCATGGCACTGCTCGCTGAGACCGCCAGCGGCTTCGTCGTCGGCATGAACCTGCCCGACCACAGCCTGCCCCTGATCAAGAGCCTCAAGGTCGAATTTTTGCAGCGCAGCGTCGGCAGCATGCGCGCCGTGGCGCGGCTGCAACCGGCTCAGATCGAACAGCTGCGCAGCCAGCCAAAAGGCGAAGTGGTGGTCGACACCGTCGTCATCGATGACAGCGGCGCGGCGCCGATCCGTTGCGAAATGGTCTGGGCCTGGGTGCCGAAAAAACGTTCGCAGCCGGCGAGCTGATCACCGGCCGATCGAGCGATCGAGCGCTCAGTAGTGTGGCGGTGGCGGTTCGTTGGCGCTGACTGCCACCATAGGACCTTCGATCTGCTGCACGCGCTGGCGCAGGGCGAGGAGTTCGCGCTGCAGGAGCAGCAAGCTGGTCTGTTGTTCCGCCACCAGACGGTTGAGCGTCTCGAGCAGGTCATCCTGAAAGGCCAGCTGGCTCTCCAGTCGGTCGATGCGGTCCATGCCGCCTCCCCTTGGCCGTCATACTCGGCGTATCATCCGCGCTTTCCCGGAGACTGACAAGCATGACCCTGCTCACCCTGAAAGACGCACAACTCGCCTGCGGCGATGGTGCCCTGCTCGATCACGTCAACCTCGGCGTGCAGGCGGGTGAGCGCATCGTCGTCATCGGTCGCAATGGCGCCGGCAAGTCCTCCCTGCTCGGCGTCATCGCCGGTACGATCGCCCTCGATGACGGTGAGCTCATCCAGCGTCAATCCCTGCGCGTCGCCACCCTGCCGCAGGACATCCCGGCGTCGCTGCAGGGCTCGACCCTCGCCGTCATCGAGACCGCCCTGGCAGCGGATCATGGACGCGAACCCTATCAGCGCGAACAGGCGGCGCGACACTGGCTGGCGCGTCTCGAGCTCGCCGCCGATGCTGATTTTGCCACCTTGTCCGGCGGCCGTAAGCGCCGTGTCCTGCTCGCCTGCGCTCTGGCGAGCGAGCCCGACGTCCTGCTCCTCGATGAACCGACCAACCACCTCGATATCAGCAGCATCGAGTGGCTGACCGCGCATCTGCTGAGCTGGCGTGGCGCCCTCATCGTCATCAGCCACGATCGCGCGTTCTTGCGCGCCATCGGCGAGCGTGTCTGGGAACTCGATCGCGGCCAGGTGCATGACTACCGCTGCGACTATGATCAGGCCTTGCAGCGACGTGCACAGCGCCTGGCGAATGAGAGCCGCGAGCGCGCCCTCTTCGATCGCCGTCTCGCCGAGGAGGAGGTCTGGATCCGCCAGGGTATCGAGGCGCGGCGTACGCGCAATGAAGGACGCGTGCGCGCCCTCCTCGACCTGCGTCGGGAAAAAGCCGAACAACGCCAGCGTCAGGGACAGGCGCAGTTCCAGATCAGCGACGCCGAGCGTTCCGGGCGTTTGGTGCTGGCCGTCGAACATCTCAGTTACAGCTTCGGCGAGCGCCCACTGATCGATGACTTTTCCAGCCGCGTGCTGCGCGGCGATCGCATCGGCCTGGTCGGCGACAATGGTGTCGGCAAATCGACCTTGATCCGCCTGCTCCTCGGCGAGCTGCTACCGACCCAGGGTCTGATCCGCCAGGGGACGCGCCTGCAGACCGCCTACTTCGATCAGCACCGTGAGAGCCTCGATCCCGAGGCCAGCGTCATCGACAGCGTCGCCGGCGGCTCCGATCATGTGCGTATCGGCGATCGCGATGTCCACATCATGTCCTATCTGCAGGACTTCCTCTTCACCGCCCGACGTGCGCGCTCGCCGGTACGCAGCCTGTCCGGCGGGGAACGCAACCGTCTGCTGCTGGCACGCCTGCTGGCGCGCCCGTGCAACCTGCTCATTCTCGATGAACCGACCAATGATCTCGACCTCGAGACTCTCGAACTCCTCGAAGAGCGTCTGGCGCAATTCACCGGTACGCTGCTGCTCATCTCGCACGATCGCGCCTTTCTCGATCAGGTCGTCGATTCGATCTGGTACTTCGACGGCCAGGGCCATGTCGAGGAGTACGTCGGCGGCTATCAGGACCTGCTGCGCCAGCGACCACAGCCGGTGGTGACGCCGACACCCGCATTGCCGCGCAAGCCGACGCCATCCACGATGCGCGCGCACAAGCTCAGCAACAAAGAGCAGCGCGAGCTGGCAGCCATTCCCGGACAGATCGCTGCTCTTGAGCAGGAACAGGCGCAGTTACAAGAACAAATGGACGACCCTGAATTCTTCCTTGACAATAGACGAGCAAAGGAAGCTGGAGATCGCCTGGTCGTCATCGAAGACACCCTGCTCGATCTTCTTGAACGCTGGGATGCCCTGGAGAAGTGACGCCGTGAGCCGAATGATAAAAAGAACAAGTCTGATCTGCGTCAGTTTGCTGCTGGCCGCCTGCGCCAGTACCGAAGTGCAGACCCAGGGCTACTATCACGCGCCGCAGCGCGCCTATACCCTACCGTTGTTCAGCAACACCTTTCGCGGTCAGGTCACCCTGACCGAGGCCTGTGACCACGTCGGTGCTTCGCTGACCATCTGGGACGCGGAGAACCGCTTCTTCCGTATCGATGACCTGCGCATCAACGAGAGTCCGTACGCGCGTATCCCACCGTTCGCGGCCGACCGTACCATCGCCGAGATCGTCTACGCCAACTATCTGCGTAAGATCATGCCTGCTTCCGATCGCATCAAGGTGATCAAGGAGCGCGGTAAGGTCTTCGTGCGCGTGCGCGGTCATGAGGGCCTGTTCGCCGTCGACACCCTGCTCATGCAGCCGAAAGACTCGCCTGACCGCAAGGATGTCGATAAACATTACTACTATGGCTTTCTCATCTTCAAGGAAGGTGACATGGCCTATGTGCTGCAGCATCGCATGTCGGTCTTTCAGCCTGATCGCATGCGCGCACAGCTGCAGATCCTCGCCCATGATCTCATCATCCCGGCGATCCCGCCGCAACAGCGCATGGTCAAGGCGGTCGACAAGATGGAGGCAGCGGTGGCGCACGGTGTTGAACGCGTCGGACACTATGCCATCGGCACGCAGTCACCGCCGACCGCTGGCACCTGCGAATGGAACGGCCGGCATGACGATACAGACCTGCTCAGTCCGCCGGCTCTGACGCCGGATACGGCAGCACCGGCGAGCACCGTCCAGCCTTGACGGCGACTTCATTCGCGGCCGCGCAGCACCCACCACTGCGCCAGCCATAACCAGCCGCCGTAGAGAGCGGCGGCGAGCAGAAAGAGCCAGCCGAGGATCTGCACGCCGAGCAGATGCGGCCCCCGCGGCAGCAGGGCGAGCAGGCCACCGGCGATGGCGATGCCGGCGATGAGGGTGGCGCTGGTCTGCCGCGCGGCGGCTCGCTCCAGGCGGGTCACCCAGTGATCGACCTCTTGTGGTCGCAGGCCCGCCACCATGCCCGGCATGCCCGGCAAGGCGCCGAATGCGCTCGGGTGGTAGACACGCTCGACCATGTCGAGGGCGCGTATGCGCAAGGCGCGCGCCAGCTTTTTCGGAGCATAGCGTCCACGCAGGGTCTTGCGTAGCAGAGGCATGGCCTCCTGCATGAGATCAAACTGCGGCGCCAGGGAACGCCCAAAACCTTCGAGGGTGAGGCAGGCCTTGATGAGCAGAGCGATGTCGCTGGGCAAACCGACACCATGATGACGCAGGAGCGTGGCGACCTCATGCAAGATGGCGGCGATGTCGAGCTGTTCGAGCGCGACACCCTCGAAGCGTTCGATGAAACCGCTCACCTCACCATTGAGCAGATCGCGCTGCACCGGCAGACCGGCGCTCCATTCGAGCAGCACCTGGGTGACCACTTCCGGCTCCTGCTGCACGATGCCGCGAACTAGACGCAGCAGTTGCTCGCGCCGCCAGCTACCGAGACGCCCGACCATGCCGAAATCGAGCAGGGCGATGCGATCACCGGGCAGGATGAGGAAGTTGCCGGGATGCGGATCGGCATGAAAATAGCCATCCTCGAGCATCATCTTCCAGACCACGGCGGCGCCACGGCGGGCGATGACTTCGCGGCGACAGCCGGCGGCGTCGAGAGCGGCGAGGTCGGTGGCCGGGATACCCTCGATCAGCTCCTGGACGTTGAGCGCTTCCGAGGTATAGTCCCAATAGACACGCGGAATGCGCACCTCGGTGCAGCTGGCCAGATTGGCGGCGATGCGCTCTGCCGCGCGGGCCTCCACCGAGAAATCCATTTCGCGCGCCAGAGAACGGCGGAACTCGCGCAATAAGGCCGATGGCTGAAAATGCCGCCACTCCGGCGACTGGCTCTCGGCGATCGCCACCAGCTGCTGTAGCAGGCGCATATCGGCGTCGACACGCTCGCGCAGTCCGGGGCGGCGGATCTTGAGCACGACCGGGCTACCATCGAGAAGGCGGGCGCGGTGCACCTGTGCCATCGAAGCACTGCCGAGCGCCTCTTCCTCCACCTCGCTGAAGACCGTCTTCAGCGGCCGCCCGAGACTCTGCTCGACGCTGGCGCGTAGTGCGCTGAAGGGCTGTGCAGCGACGTGGTTTTGCAGTTGCTCGAGCTCGACGATCCACTCCATGGGCAAAAGATCGACGCGCGTCGCCAGGATCTGTCCGAGCTTGACAAAGGTTGGCCCAAGCTCCTCGAGCGCCAGACGCGCGCGCTGCTCACGCGGCAGACGCGCCAGACCGGGCGGCGCCTGCCGGCGCAGCAGGCGGTTGATGACGGCGGCTTGCCGGCCGAGGCCGACCCACTGCAGAAAGTCATCGAAACCATAGAGGATGAGCACCCCGAGGATCTCGCGCAGACGGCGCAGGTCTCGCAGACTTTGCAGGCCGGCCATGGCTCCTCCCAGTCTCAGCGGTGGTAAGCGGCACTCAGCTCATGCACGGCATCGATGAAGATCTTGGGCGCGTCGGGATCGACGTGCTGTTCGATACCATGCCCGAGGTTGAAGACGTGACCGGCCCCCACGCCATACTGCTCGAGCAGGCGCGCCACCTCAGCGCGGATGGTCGCCGGCTCGGCATAGAGCACCGCCGGATCCATATTGCCCTGCAAGGCGCAGCGACCGGCAACGCGTCGACGCGCATCGCCGAGATGCACCGTCCAGTCCAGTCCGATGGCGTCGGCGCCACTCGCCGACAGGGCTTCCAGCCAGCCCCCGCCGCCCTTGGTGAAGAGGATGACCGGTACCCGACGGCCTTCATGCTCACGCGTGAGGCCGGCGACGATGCGCTGCATATAGGCGAGCGAAAACGTCTGATATGCGCCCTCGGCCAGTACACCGCCCCAGGTATCGAAGATCTGCACGGCCTGGGCGCCGGCACGGATCTGAGCATTGAGATAGTCGGTGACGGCCACGGCGAGGCGTTCGAGCAGGGCGTGCATGAGCTCCGGGCTGCGATAGAGCAGGGTCTTGATCTGCCGGAAATCACGGCTGCTGCCGCCTTGCACCATATAGCAGGCGAGGGTCCAGGGCGAGCCGGAAAAGCCGATCAGCGGCACGCGGCCGGCGAGGGCTGAGCGTATCGTCGTCACCGCCTGCATGACGTAGTCGAGGTCGACCTCGGCGCGCAGCTGCGGCAGAGCCAGGATGTCGGCTTCGGTGCGCACTGGATGCCGGAAACGTGGGCCTTCGCCTTCTTCGAAATAGAGGCCGAGGCCCATGGCGTCGGGGATGGTCAGGATGTCGGAGAAGAGAATGGCGGCATCGAGCTCATAGCGCGCGAGTGGCTGCAAGGTCACCTCGCAGGCGCGTTCCGGGTTCTTGCAGAGATCGAGAAAACTGCCGGCGCTCGCCCGTGAGGCGCGATACTCGGGCAGATAGCGCCCGGCCTGACGCATCATCCAGACCGGCGTGCAGTCCACCGCCTGCCCTTGCAGGGCCCGCAAGAAACGATCATTTTGCAGCTCGGCCATACACTCATCCTCCCTCACCGGCCAGACACCGGTCTTCAGACCTCGAGATAATCCAGGATACCCTGGGCCGCCTGCCGCCCTTCCCAGATCGCGGTGACGACGAGATCGGAGCCGCGCACCATATCGCCACCGGCAAAGACCTGCGGGTGCTGTGTCTGGAAGGCGTAGCGGCCTTCCGCCGGCGCCACGACACGCCCCTGCTCATCGACGGCGATGCCATGTTCGGCAAACCACGGCGCCGGACTCGGGCGAAAGCCAAAAGCGAGAATGACGGCATCAGCGGGCAGAATCTGCTCGGAGCCGGGCACCGGTTCGGGGCTGCGGCGACCGCGCGCATCCGGTTCGCCGAGGCGTGTTTCCACGACCTTGACGGCGGTGACGGCACCGTGCTCATCACCGATGAGGGCGACCGGCTGGCGGTTGAACAGGAATTGCACGCCTTCTTCGCGCGCGTTGCGCACCTCGCGCCGCGACCCCGGCATATTCTCTTCATCACGGCGATAGACGCAGGTCACCGTGGCCGCCTGTTGCCGGATGCCGGTACGGTTGCAGTCCATGGCGGTGTCACCGCCACCGAGGACGACGACACGCTGCCCCTGCAAGTCGATATAGGCATCGCTCTTCGTCTCATAGCCACGCCAGTGCCGGACGTTGGCGATGAGGTAGTCGAGGGCATCGTGCACGCCACGCAGATCTTCACCCGGAAAACCGCCCTGCATGGCGGTATAAGTGCCCATGCCCATAAAGACGGCGTCGTAATCGCGCAACAGGTCGGCCATGTTCAGATCACGGCCGATCTCGGTGTTGAGGCGGAACTCGATGCCCATGCCGGTGAAGATTTCGCGGCGCTGCTCCATCACCCGCTTTTCCATCTTGAACTCGGGTATACCGAAAGTGAGCAGACCACCGATCTCCGGATGGCGATCGAAGACCACCGGCTTCACACCCTGACGCACCAGAACATCGGCGCAGGCGAGGCCGGCTGGTCCAGCGCCGATGATCGCCACGCGTTTGTCGGTCCAGCGCACCTTCGACATGTCCGGGCGCCAGCCGAGGGCGAACGCGGTATCGACGATGTACTTCTCGCTGTTGCCGATGGTGACGGCGCCAAAACCGTCATTGAGGGTGCAGGCGCCTTCGCACAGACGATCCTGCGGACAGACACGGCCACAGACCTCGGGCAGGGTATTGGTCTGATGACAGAGCTCGGCAGCGAGAAAGATGTTGCCCTCGGCGACCAGCTTCAACCAGTTCGGAATGTAGTTGTGCACCGGGCACTTCCATTCGCAATACGGATTGCCGCAACCGAGACAGCGGTGCGCCTGCGCCTGTGCCTCCTTGCTCTCGAAAGGATGATAGATCTCGACAAACTCGCTCTTGCGTACCGCGTCATCCTTCTTGCGCGGATCCTGACGCGGCACATCGAGAAACTGAAAGTCATTGTTCAAGCGTTCTGTCATGGTTCAGACCTCGGTTCGGATGCACCCGTCACATCGGGTTACGACGTACGCTGTTGAGCAGCTCTTTCATATTGGCCGCCTTCGGCTTGACCAACCAGAATTTGCGCGCCATCTCATCGAAGCGTTGCAGGAGCGAGCGCCCCCAGGCGCTGTCGGTCTCGGCGACGTATTCCTCGAGCACTTCGCGCAGATGATGGCGGTGCGCCTCCATAGGCTCGGTGCTGATGCGATGCAGATCGATGAGTTCATGATTGCAGCGATCGAAGAAGTCATTCTCGAGGTCGAGGACATAGGCAAAGCCACCGGTCATGCCGGCACCGAAATTCAGGCCGGTGCGGCCGAGGACGGTGACCAGACCACCGGTCATGTACTCGCAGCAATGATCGCCGGCACCCTCGATGACGGCGTGACAGCCGGAGTTGCGCACAGCAAAACGCTCGCCGGCGGTACCAGCCGCGAAGAGCCGGCCACCGGTGGCACCATAGAGACAGGTATTGCCGATGATCGCCGTCTCCTGCGAGGCGAACGGTGATCCCAGCGGCGGCACGATGACCAGCTTGCCGCCGGCCATGCCCTTGCCGACGTAGTCATTGGCGTCGCCTTCCAGGTGCATGTGCAGGCCACCGGCGTTCCACACCCCGAAACTCTGCCCGGCGGTGCCGGTCAGACGCAGCTCGATCGGCGCCGACTGCATGCCGAGGTCGCCGTGACGGCGTGCGATCTCGCCGGACAGACGAGCACCGAGGGAGCGGTCGCAATTGCCGACCTTGAACTCAAAGACCCCCCCCGACTTGTTGACGATGGCCGGCAGCACCGCCGCCACCATACGTTCAGCGAGGACACCCTGATCAAAGGGCTGATTGCGCTCGACCTGACAAAACTGCGGCTTGTCATGGTGCGTATTGTTGAGCAGAGGGCGCAGATCGAGACGCTGATGCTTGCTCGTCACCCCCGGCAGGACCTCGAGCAGATCGGTACGACCGATGAGCTCGGCGAGCGTGCGCACCCCAAAGCGCGCCATCCACTCGCGCGTCTCCATGGCGACGAAGCGGAAAAAGTTCATCAGCATTTCCGGTTCGCCGATGTAGTGCTGCTCACGCAGATCGTCGCGCTGCGTGGCGACGCCGGTGGCGCAGTTGTTGAGATGGCAGATGCGCAGATACTTGCAGCCGAGGGCGATCATCGGCGTCGTCCCGAAACCGAAGGACTCGGCGCCGAGGATGGCTGCCTTGATGACGTCGAGGCCGGTTTTGAGGCCGCCATCGGTCTGCACCCGCACCTTGCCGCGCAGGTCATTGGCGCACAGCGCCTGCTGCGCCTCGGCGACGCCGAGTTCCCAGGGCGAACCAGCGTAGTGAATGGAGCTTAAGGGTGAAGCGGCGGTGCCGCCATCGTAGCCGGAGATGGTGATGAAGTCGGCGTAAGCCTTGGCGACACCGGCGGCGATGGTACCGACACCGGGTTCGGAGACCAGCTTCACCGACACCTGCGCCTGCGGATTGACCTGCTTGAGATCGAAGATCAGCTGTGCAAGATCCTCGATCGAGTAGATGTCATGATGCGGCGGTGGCGAGATCAGGGTGACGCCCGGCACCGAATAGCGCAGACGCGCGATCAGTGCATTGACCTTGCCGCCCGGCAGCTGACCGCCTTCACCGGGCTTGGCGCCCTGTGCCACCTTGATCTGCAGGACCTCCGCCGACATCAGATAGGCGGGGGTGACGCCAAAACGTCCCGACGCCACCTGCTTGATCTTGGAGTTACGCAAAGTACCGTAGCGCGCCGGGTCTTCACCGCCCTCACCGGAGTTGGAGCGTCCGCCGAGGGTGTTCATGGCGATGGCGATCGATTCATGCGCCTCCGGCGACAAGGCGCCGAGTGACATGCCGGCGGAGTCGAAGCGCGGCAGGATGGCTTCGATGCCCTCCACCTGCGCCAGGTCGATCGGGATGATACCGGCTTTCGGCACCATGAGATCGCGCAGGGTCGCCACCGGGCGGCTGTTCACCCGATCGGCGTACTGACGATAGTGCTGGTAGTCGCCGGAGTGCACGGCGCGATGCAGATCCGCGATCACATCCGGATTGAACGCGTGGTATTCCTTACCATGCACGAATTTGAGCAGACCACCGACATCGACCGGTTGACGCACCTTGAAGGCGCGCTCATGCAGGGTTTTCTGGTCCTGTTCGATGTCCGCAAAGCCTGCACCCTCGATACGGCTGGCGACACCACGGAAGCAGAGGTCGACCACTTCGCTGGCGAGACCGACCGCCTCGAAGAGCTGGGCGCCACGATAAGAGGCCACCGTCGAGATGCCCATCTTGGAGAGGATCTTGAGCAGGCCCTTGTTGAGTCCCTTGCGATAATTCGACTGCAGCTCGAGTGGATCGCCGAGCAGCTCGCCGGTGCGCACCATGTCATGGATGCAGTCGTAGGCGAGATAGGGATAGATGGCGGTGGCACCAAAACCGATGAGGGTGGCAAAGTGGTGCGGATCGCGCGCCGTGCCGGTCTCGAGCAGCACATTGGCGTCACAGCGCAGACCACAGTCGATCAGGTGGTGATGCACGGCGCCGGTCGCCAGCAGGGCGTGGATGGGCAGAGCCTCACGATGCACGGCGCGGTCACTGAGCAGCAGCAGGGTGACACCGGAGCGCACGGCGCTTTCGGCAGCACGGCAGAGATCCTCGATGGCGGCGCGCAGACCACGCTCCGGCGCATAGAAGAGATCGATCTGCTGCAGACGATAACCGGGACGATCGATGCTACGGATCTGCTGCATCTTGCTGTGCGACAGCACCGGCGAGGCGAGGATGGCGCGATCGGCGTGTTTGGCGGCGACTTCGAAGACCTGTTGTTCAGCGCCGAGACAGGTCTCCAGCGACATGACGATGGCTTCGCGCAGAGGATCGATGGGCGGGTTGGTGACCTGGGCGAACTGCTGCCGGAAATAATCGGCGAGATGGCGTTCGCGCAAGGACAGCACGGCCATCGGGGTGTCATCGCCCATGGAGCCGACCGCTTCCTGTCCAGTCTCGGCGAGCGGCCGCAGAATCTGGTCACGCTCTTCCATGCTGAGCAGGAAGAGCTTCTGCTGCACCTTGATCTGCTCGGCATCGGCATAACGGCAGAAGTCTTTTTCCACTTCTTCGTCGTGATCGATGCGCAAGACCTGGGTCCGCAGCCAGTCCTTGTAAGGGTGTGCCGCTTTCAGGCGGGCGTCGATGTCGGCGGTGCGCAACAGCTCACCGCTTTGCGTATCGACGGCGAGGATCTGACCGGGGCCGACGCGGCCTTTGGCGACCACGTCCTCGGGGCGGTAGTTCCAGACGCCGATCTCCGAAGCCAGGGTGATGTAGCCATTGCGCGTGATCACCCAACGCGACGGCCGCAGGCCATTGCGATCAAGCATGCAGACGGCGTAGCGGCCATCGGTGGTGACGATGCCGGCGGGGCCATCCCAGGCTTCCATATGCTTGGAGTTGTACTCATAGAAGGCGCGCAGATCGGCATCCATGGTCTCGACGTTCTGCCAGGCCGGCGGCACCATCAGGCGCAGGGCGCGGAACAGATCCATGCCGCCGCTGATGAGGATTTCCAGCATATTGTCCATGCTGGAGGAGTCGGATCCGCGCAGATTGACCAGGGGATGAAATTTCTCTACCCCGGGCAGCAAGGGATTGACGAATTTCGGCGCGCGCGCCATGGCCCAGGCACGATTGCCGCTGATGGTATTGATCTCACCATTGTGCGCGAGGTAGCGGAACGGATGCGCCAGCGGCCAGCGCGGCAAGGTATTGGTGGAAAAGCGCTGATGGAAGACGACGATGGAAGAGGTCAGTCGTTCATCGGCGAGGTCTTTGTAAAAACTGGTCAGATCGGCGGGCATGACCAGGCCTTTGTAGACCACCACGCTCGCCGACAGCGACGGCACATAAAAATACTCGTCGGCGCTCAGACGCTGCTCGGCGCGCCGGCGCGCCAGAAAGAGCTTGCGGTTGCAACTCGCCTCGTCATGGCCGGGGGCGTCGACAAAGACCTGCTGGAACTGCGGCAGACTGCGCCTGGCGATCTCACCACAGACCTCGGGATCGACGGGCAAGGGCCGCCAGCCGATGATCTGCAAGCCTTCGGCGCGGATCTCCTCACCGAGCACGCGCTGCGCCTCGGCGGCCAGGGCCGAGTCAGGATGAAGGAAGACCATACCGACGGCAAAGACCGGCGCCAGGCTGGCTTCCCACTGCTCTTCGGCGATCGTGCGAAAGAACTTCTGCGGCATTTTGAGCATCAGCCCGCAACCGTCACCCGTCTTGCCGTCAGCCGCGATGGCGCCACGATGCGTCATGCAGCTGAGCGAGTGTATGGCCGTCCTGACCAGGTCATGGCTGGCTTCGCCGCGACGATGCGCGATCATTCCAAATCCACAATTGTCGCGGACATCATCAGGGCTGTAGAGACCCTTCGCGCGGGCAGCTTCTTGCATGGGCAGCACCCTTAAAAAACAGAGCGTTAAGGAAGGCGGGCCTGAACGAGGCAGACCGGAGGCCACAAAAAAGGCAGACTATATTACTAGCTTATGATGACAAGGGCAAACGCCCTTGTCCAGACCGGCCAGAGCGACCGCATCCTCACGGTTGCGCAGGAGGGGCAGCCGACGTCGCCGGCGCCGGAACCGGCGTCGCTGCGGAGGCAGACGGCGTTGCCGCTGCGCTGGCCGGTGCGGCCGCGTCCTGGGCCGTCGCCGCCACCTGATCGGCCTGTATCATGGCGACGCTGCGCGCATCGGGGCGCGCACTGCTGCCGAAATCATGGGTCTCGGCGACGCCAGCGGCGATGGCCTGCGTCGGATAGTCGCCATAGACGACGATGTACCAGGGCTGGCCGGCGCTGACATCCTGATAATAACTGTACTGATCGGCATCACTGGCGGCAGCGATGTACTGCTGCACAGCCTGCTCATTACCCGCCGCCAACACCTGCACGACCCAGCGCTGTGGATTGCGCTGCGCCCACCAGGCGGCGTCGTGAAAGGCGGCATTATGGCCAGCAGCCGCGGCAGCCGTCGCCGTCAGCGGCAGCTGATAGGCCACCGCTTGCACGCGCGGCACGACGTCGCCGGCAAACTCGCCGAGGTCCTTGTCGTGCGCCAGTTCGGTGGTCGGCGTCGGCCCTGGCAGATCGAGAGGAATATCATTCGCCGAGACGTCCTCGACCTGCTGCTCCTGAGCCACATAAAAACCGGCGACGACGACGCTGGCAGCGGCCAGAACGATGCTGGCGAGGACGGCGCTACGCATGCAGCATCTCCAGCAGGGCCTGACGCAGCTCAGCGCCGCTGACTTCGACGACCTCGGCCTGTCCGAGAGCGCGGAGCAGCACCAGTCGCTGCCGGCCATCGAGCACTTTTTTGTCGTGCGCCATCCAGCCTTGAAAATCCGCCGCACTCATCGCCGGTGCTTGCGTCGGCAAACCACAGCGCCGCAGCAGGTCGGCGAGCCCGGCGACCTCATCAGCGCTGAGATGGCCACGCCCCTGCGACATGCGCGCCGCCATCAGCATGCCGACGGCGACGGCTTCGCCATGTAGCCAGCTGCCATAGCCGGTATGGGTCTCGATGGCATGCCCGAAGGTGTGTCCGAGATTGAGCAGAGCGCGCTCACCCTGTTCAAATTCATCGGCGATGACGACCGCCGCCTTGTGCCGGCAACTCACCGCGATGGCCTGCGCCAGAGCCTGCGCATCCCCTTGCAGCAAGGCCTCGACATGCTCGTGCAGCCAGTGCAGAAAAGCGGCGTCGCGGATGAGTCCGTATTTGATCACCTCGGCCAGGCCGGCCGCCAGTTCACGGCGCGGCAAGGTGGCGAGCACCTCGGTGTCGATGAGGACCAGGGCCGGCTGCTTGAAGGCGCCGATCATATTCTTGCCGCGCACGTGGTTGACGCCGGTCTTGCCGCCGACGCTGGAATCGACCTGTGCCAGTAGGGTGGTCGGCACCTGGATGAAATTCACCCCGCGCTGATAGCAGGCCGCCGCGAATCCGGCCATGTCACCGACGACACCACCACCGAGGGCGAGCACCGTGCAGCGTCGATCCATGCCGGCGGCGAGCAAGGTGTCGAAAATGCCGGCGACATGTTCGAGATCCTTGTAGACCTCGCCATCAGGCAGCAGATGCTCGACGACGCGCAGGCCCGCTGACTGCAGGGTGGCGCGCAGTGTGTCCAGATAGAGGGCTGCCACCGTCGCGTTGCTCACCACCAGCACTTGCCGTCCGGGAATGTGCGGCAACAACAGATCGCTGCGCGCCAGCAGGCCGGCGGCGATATGTATGGGATAGGCGCGACCCGGCAGGGCGACCTCGACCGTGATCATGCGAAACTCTCGATACCGACAAAGCGCTCATTGTATGCCAATTCACGCTCCAGATTAAGCGCGTTACCGTGAAAACACCACGGACCATTAGAGCAATACTGCCCGTGGACTCCTGATCAGTCCATAGGCCTGCGTCTTGTCATGGCGCCTGATGCGATCAGGCTGGTTGAGGCGCCAGATAGCCGTACT